>JBEBUE010000186.1:0-6153 GCA_040393485.1 Herminiimonas sp. | reverse complement strand
AGTAACGGATCACAGATGCCTCGTTTTTATTGCCCGCAGCCGCTCGCCATCGGCGCGCTCGTCACCTTGCCGGACCACGTTGCCCACCATATCCAGGTAGTGCGTTTAAGCACAGGCGACCACATCACCCTGTTCAATGGTGAAGGCGGCGAGTACACAGCCACCCTCACCCAGATAGAAAAGAAACGGGTGACAGCTGAAATCAAGCTGTTTACCCCGCGTGAAGTAGAGCTGCCGTACGCAGTCACCCTGGCCCAGGCGCTGCCGGAAGCGTCCAAGATGGACTGGATCATCGAAAAAGCCGTCGAACTCGGCGTCCACTCCATTCAGCCGCTGGCAGCCCAGCGTTGTGTGGTGCGCCTGTCCGCCGAGCGCGCGGAAAAAAAGATGCAGCATTGGCAAGGCGTCATCGTCGCCGCCTCCGAGCAAAGCGGGCGCAATCGCCTGGCGACGCTGGCCGAACCGGTCGATTTCAAGCAATGGATACAGCAAAAAGACCTGCACGTACGCATCCTGCTCAGCCCGCGCGCCGAACAATCGCTGTCGGACTGGGCACGCCACCATCCGCCGCAATCGGTCGCATTGATGATGGGGCCGGAAGGCGGCTTTACCGATAAGGAAGAAGACCTGGCGCTGGCACAGGGCGTCCTGATGCTGGCGATGGGGCCACGCGTGTTGCGTACCGAAACCGCTGGCCTAGCAGCCCTAGCGGCGCTGAATGCGGTCTGGGGCGAGATGTAGGCTAGCTGCCCGGCACGCCCTGGCGCCTTTTACAGGCGCTCCCTTATGCAAAAAACAGCATTATGCAGACCGCTTTCAGGCATCTGGCGATCTTAGTCGCAGGGAAACCTGACGAAAGCATTTATAATTCAAGGTTTTGCGACAGTTTCACTCACTCATTACATGAAGGTATTTCGCGGACTTCCCAATGCTGCATCCCGTGCGCCCTGCGCGCTGGCGATCGGCAATTTCGACGGCGTGCATCGCGGGCATCAAGCCCTGCTGGGACGCCTGCGCGAAGTCGCGTCGAAAATGGGGCTGGAATCAGCCGTGATGACTTTCGAGCCGCATCCGCGCGAGTTCTTTGCCGCGCGTGCCGGTGATCCATCCAAGGCCCCTACCCGCATCGCCTCCCTCCGTGACAAATTACAGTCGTTGGCAAAAGCCGGTGTCGATCGCGTCATCGTCGAACACTTCAATGAACACTTCGCTTCCCTGTCGCCACAGGAATTCGTTGAAAAAATCCTGGTGCAAGGCTTGCACGTCAAGTGGCTGATCGTCGGCGATGACTTTTGCTACGGTGCCAAACGTGCGGGCAATGTCGCGACACTGATCGAAGCCGGCAAGCAATACGGCTTCCATGTCGAATCGCAGCCTACCGTCACCAGCAGCGGTGCACGCATTTCTTCATCCGCTGTACGTGAAGCATTGCTGCATGGCGATTTCGCGCGCGCAGAAGAACTGCTCGGCCATCCTTATGCGATGTCCGGCCATGTCATCCACGGCAAGAAGCTGGGGCGCACGATCGGTTTCCCGACGCTGAACCTGCGCGTGGCGCACAAGCATCCTGCCCTGTCCGGCATATATATAGTGCAGGTGCACGGACTCGACGATCAACCTTTACCTGGCGTTGCCAGCATCGGCGTACGGCCGACTGTCGATGACAGCGGCCGCGTACTGCTCGAAACACATTTGTTCGACTACGCACAGCAATGCTACGGTCGTTTGATCCGTGTGGAATTTCTGAAGAAGCTGCGTGACGAAGAAAAATATATAGACCTGCCGACACTGACAGCCGCGATTGCCCGCGATGCAGTGGAAGCACGCGCCTATTTCAAGCAATTGACCGACGCGGCCACTTCCGCGACTGACCGAATTTGACGATGGCCCGCTGAAGTATCACGACCGTAGTCTCACCGACCACCCTCAAAGAAATATTATGTCCGACAATCAAAACAAACCTGGCAAGCCGGCGGCGAAACCGCAAAGCAAATATCCGGTCAATATGACCGATACCCCATTCCCTATGCGCGGCGATCTCGCCAAACGCGAGCCACAATGGGTCAAGCAATGGCAAGAGCAAAAGGTTTACGAAAAAATCCGCAAGGCATCCAAAGGCCGCCCGAAATTCATCCTGCATGACGGTCCACCGTATGCAAATGGCGACATCCACCTCGGCCACGCCGTCAACAAGATCCTGAAAGACATGATCGTCAAAACGCGCCAGTTCGCGGGCTTTGACGCACCATACGTGCCGGGCTGGGATTGCCACGGCATGCCGATTGAAATCCAGATCGAAAAACAATTCGGCAAGAACTTGCCAACCGCAGAAGTCTTGTCCAAGGCGCGCACTTACGCGAATGAACAAGTCGAACGCCAAAAGAAAGACTTCATCCGTCTCGGCGTTCTCGGTCAATGGGACAAGCCATACAAGACCATGGACTTCGGCAATGAAGCCGATGAGTTGCGCGCACTCGGTAGCTTGATGGAAAAAGGTTACGTCTATCGCGGCCTGAAACCAGTTAACTGGTGTTTCGATTGCGGCTCGGCACTGGCTGAAGCGGAAGTTGAATATCAGGACAAGCGCGACCCGGCAATCGACGTCGGCTTCCCGTTTGCAGAACCGGAAAAAGTAGCGAAAGCATTCGGACTGGCCAAGCTGCCGACCGAAAAAGGTTACGCCATCATCTGGACCACCACCCCGTGGACCATCCCGGCCAACCAGGCTTTGAACGTTCACCCTGAATTCACCTATGCGCTGGTACAAACCGAACGCAATGGCGAAACCATTCTCGTCATCCTCGCGGCCGACCTGGTAGAAGCCACACTGCAACGCTACGACATGACCGGCACAGTCATCGCGACTTGCGTCGGTGAAGCGCTGGCCATGATCAAGTTCAAGCATCCGTTTGCAGATGTTGATCCTGGCTACAACCGTTTGTCGCCTATCTACCCTGGCACCTATGTCACTGCTGACAGCGGTACCGGTATCGTGCACTCGGCACCAGCCTACGGTATCGAAGATTTTATTTCCTGCAAATCGCATGGCATGCGCGACGATGAAATCATCGCGCCGGTCATGGGCGACGGCAAATACGCGTCGTGGTTGCCTTTGTTTGGCGGCCTGACGATCTGGGAAGCATCGAAACCGATCTGCGCCAAGCTGGAAGAAGTCGGCTCGCTGTTCAAGCTGGTGATGTTCGACCACAGCTATATGCATTGCTGGCGTCATAAGACACCGATCATCTACCGCGCTACCTCACAATGGTTTGCCGGTATGGATGTCATGCCGAAGAACCAGGGCGCGACCCTGCGTGAAACCGCATTGCAGGCCATCGAAGAAACCGAATTCTTCCCGAGCTGGGGCAAGGCACGTTTGCATGGCATGATCGCCAATCGTCCGGACTGGACCTTGTCGCGCCAGCGTCAATGGGGCGTACCGATGGCTTTCTTTGTGCACAAGGAAACCGGTGACCTGCATCCACGCACACCAGAGCTGCTGGAACAAATTGCGCAACGCGTAGAAAAAGAAGGCATCGAAGCGTGGCTCAAGCTCGATCCCAAGGAATTGCTCGGCGCCGATTCTGATATGTACCTGAAGAACAAAGATACGCTGGACGTCTGGTTCGATTCCGGCTGCACCCATCAGACCGTATTGCGCGGTTCGCACAAGGAAGAACTGGCCTTCCCGGCTGACCTCTACCTCGAAGGTTCGGATCAGCATCGCGGCTGGTTCCATTCATCATTGCTGACTTCGTCGATGATGAATGGTCGCGCACCATACAAGGCATTGCTGACGCACGGCTTCACCGTCGATGGCGAAGGCAAGAAAATGTCCAAGTCGCTGGGCAATACGCTGGCACCGCAAAAGATTTCGGACACCCTGGGTGCCGACATCCTGCGCCTGTGGATCGCGTCCACCGATTACTCCGGTGAACTGTCGATTTCGGATGAAATCCTCAAACGCGTGACCGAAAGCTATCGCCGTATCCGCAATACTGTGCGCTTCCTGTTGTCGAATACGTCGGACTTCGATGCAGCCAAAGACCTGGTGCCGGTTGCCGACATGCTGGAAATCGATCGCTATGCGATTGCGCAAATGAATGCGCTGCAAGCCGAGATCCAGGCACATTACGACGTCTACGAATTCCACCCGGTCGTGTCGAAACTGCAGATGTACTGCTCGGAAGACCTGGGCGGCTTCTACCTCGACATCCTGAAAGATCGCCTCTACACCAGCGGCGTGACTTCGCATGCACGTCGTTCCGCACAAAGCGCGATCTGGCACCTGACGCATTCCCTGCTGCGCCTGATGGCACCTATGCTGTCCTTCACCGCAGAAGAAGCATGGGCAGTATTTGCCAGCCCGGAGATGAATACCGACGGCACCATCTTCACGCACACTTTCTATCAGTTGCCGGAAGTCGCAGACGGTGCAGCCTTGCTGGCCAAGTACGCACTGTTGCGCGAAGTGCGCAACGACGTCACCAAGCAACTGGAAGAAGTACGCGTCGCAGGTGGCATCGGTTCTTCGCTGCAGGCAGAAGTGGCATTGCAGGCTAGCGGTGACAAGTTCGATGCACTGGCCAGCCTTGAGGATGATCTGAAATTCGTACTCATCACTTCGCAAGCCAGCGTCAGTCAGGTTGCCGCAGCAGAAGAAGAAAGCGTAACCGTCACACCATCCGCAGCGCAGAAGTGCGAACGTTGCTGGCACTATCGCGCCGACGTCGGCAGCCATGCGGAACACGACGGTTTATGCGGTCGCTGCGTAGCCAATCTGTTCGGCAAAGGCGAAGCACGTCGTTTTGCATAAGACTTGCGTAACACGGCATCATTGCGCCACACTCGCTCCGGCTCCGGCCGGAGTGATTTCCATGACATTTACGGGCAAAGATAGCGATGGCTTCTTCTAACAAACGATATTTCTCATCTTCCAGCAGCATGGTTCCATGGCTCGGCATTGCCGCCATCCTCATCCTGCTTGATCAAATCACCAAGATCACCATCACCCGCCTCTTCGTCTACGGCGAATCGCACGCGGTGACTTCCTTCTTCAACCTGGTACTGGTCTATAACAAGGGCGCTGCGTTCAGCTTCCTCGCGTCCGAGACCGGCTGGCAACGTTACTTCTTTACAATCATGGGGATAGGCGCTGCCATCTTCATCATCTACCTGCTGAAAAAACACGCTGGTCAACGCCTGTTTTGCTGGGCGCTGGCACTCATACTCGGCGGCGCAATAGGCAATGTCATAGACCGCGTGCTGTATGGTCACGTCATCGACTTCCTCGACGTCCATATCGGCGGCTGGCACTGGCCGGCTTTCAACATCGCCGACAGCGCGATTTGCATAGGCGCCGTATTGTTTATCTACGATGAATTAAGGCGTGTCGGAAAGTAATCGGTATCTCCTGCGTATCTACAGATTAACAACCGTAAGCTGATACACTAGCCCGCACATCTTTCAGGAGTCCTTCATGGATCTTGCTGGTAAAAAAATCGTACTGGGATTAACCGGCGGCGTCGCCTGCTACAAAGCAGCGGAACTGACACGTGCGCTCGGCAAGGCTGGCGCGCAAGTACAAGTCGTCATGACCGATGCTGCCACCCACTTCATCACGCCAGTCACGATGCAAGCATTGTCTGGCCAGCCTGTCGTAACCGACCAGTGGGATGCGCGCGTTGCCAACAACATGCCGCATATCGACCTGACGCGCGATGCCGACGCTATCGTGATCGCGCCGTGCTCCGCTGACTTCATTTTCAAGCTCGCGCATGGTGCATGCGACGACCTGCTGTCTACCTTATGTGTGGCACGCCCTGATACCTTGAGTTTGATGGTCGCGCCAGCGATGAATGTCGAGATGTGGCAAAACCCGGCAACCCGCCGCAATGTCGCACAATTGAAAGCAGACCGCATCGCGGTGCTCGGCCCTGACGCTGGCGAACAGGCTTGCGGCGAAACCGGCATGGGACGCATGCTGGAACCAGAACAATTGCTGGAAGAAATCATTGCCTCCTTCCAGCCCAACCTGCTGGTAGGCAAAAGTGTATTAATCACAGCCGGTCCGACCTTTGAACCGATCGATCCGGTACGCGGCATCACCAATCTGTCATCCGGCAAAATGGGCTATGCGATCGCACGTGCTGC
>JBEBUE010000185.1:0-6161 GCA_040393485.1 Herminiimonas sp. | reverse complement strand
GATCTGGGAAGCGCAGTTCGGCGACTTCGCCAATGGTGCGCAAGTCGTGATTGACCAATTCATCAGCTCCGGTGAAGTGAAGTGGGGGCGTGCTTCCGGCCTGGTCATGATGCTGCCGCACGGATATGAAGGGCAGGGACCGGAGCACTCATCCGCACGTCCAGAGCGCTTCCTGCAGCTGTGCGCGGACAATAATATGCAAGTAGTACAACCGACAACTGCAGCGCAGATCTTCCATCTGTTGCGTCGTCAGATGATTCGTTTGTTCCGCAAACCGTTGGTTATCCTCACGCCGAAATCGCTCTTGCGTAACAAGGATGCAGGATCGCCATTGAGTGAATTGGCCAAAGGTTCGTTCCAGACCGTCATCGGTGAAGTGGACGACAAGATCGATGCGAAGAAAGTGAAACGCGTGATTGCCTGCTCCGGCCGTGTCTATTACGACCTGGTTGCAGCACGTAAAGAGCGTGGCCAGAACGATGTCGCGATTATCCGTATCGAACAACTGTATCCGTTCCCGCACAAGGCGTTTGCCGCCGAGCTCAAGAAATTCCCGAATTTCACGGAGTTGGTATGGGCGCAGGATGAGCCGCAGAACCAGGGCGCATGGTTCCAGATCCAGCACAATATTCTGGAAAACATGGCGGATGGACAGAAGCTGGCATATGCCGGTCGTCCAGCCAGCGCATCACCTGCGGTCGGTTACTACGACAAGCATTATGCGCAGCAAAAAGCATTGATAGACGCGGCTTTTGCCAAATTAAAAGGTTTCGTACAAACGAAATAAAGACCCTGCGGCAGCCCAAATGCTGGGGTGCCGTACGAACAACCCGAAACGGAGAGTTAAATGGCAATTCTAGAGGTGAAAGTTCCGCAATTGTCGGAATCAGTTGCAGAGGCTACCCTGCTGCAATGGCATAAAAAGGTGGGTGATACTGTTGCCCGTGATGAAAACCTGATCGACGTCGAAACCGATAAAGTTGTGCTGGAACTCCCGGCACCTGAAGCCGGCGTGATTACGCAAATCGTGCGTGCTGATAACAGCACCGTGGTAGCAGGCGAAGTCATTGCACTGATCGATACCGATTTGTCGGCTGTAGCGATTCCTGCCGCAGTCGCGCCATTGGCAGCGACCACGCCAGCAAGCGCACCGGCACCAGCGGCGAGTGCGCCTGCTGCGGTGTCTAATAGCGCCAGCGGTATTGCAATGCCGGCCGCTGCGAAGATGCTGGCAGAAAACAATCTGTCCGCCAGCGATGTCGCAGGCAGTGGCAAGGATGGTCGTGTCACCAAGGGTGATGTGATCAACCAGCTCGAAAGCAAAACTGCGATTTCTGCACCGGTGGCACCGGCAGCGCCAGCTGTACCGGCAAAGCCTGCCCTGCAACAGGTCGCAGCTCCGGTTGCGCCATCCGCTGCATTGGCGAATCGCCCTGAAGAGCGCGTACCTATGAGCCGCCTGCGTGCTCGTATCGCTGAGCGCCTGCTGCAATCGCAATCGAGCAATGCGATTTTGACGACCTTCAATGAAGTCAATATGCAGCCGGTAATCGACCTGCGTACCAAGTACAAGGACAAGTTCGAGAAAGAGCACGGCGTCAAGCTGGGCTTCATGTCTTTCTTCGTCAAGGCTGCGGTAGCGGCATTGAAAAAATACCCGATCATCAACGCGTCGGTAGACGGCAATGACATTGTCTATCACGGTTACTTTGATATCGGTATTGCAGTCGGTTCGCCACGTGGCCTGGTGGTACCTATCTTGCGCGATGCAGATCAAATGTCGATTGCCGAAATTGAAAAGAAAATCGGCGAATTCGGTAACAAAGCGAAGGACGGCAAGTTGACACTTGACGACCTGACCGGCGGCACCTTCTCGATTTCCAACGGCGGTATCTTCGGCTCCATGCTGTCGACTCCTATCATTAACCCACCGCAATCCGCGATCCTCGGTATCCACGCAACGAAAGAACGTGCAGTGGTTGAAAACGGCCAGATCGTGATTCGCCCGATGAACTATCTGGCGATGTCCTACGACCATCGCATCATCGATGGCCGTGAAGCGGTACTGGGCCTGGTAGCGATGAAGGAAGCATTGGAAGATCCTGCACGCCTGTTGCTGGACCTCTGATATTTGACCAAATGAAAAGACACAAAGGCCCGGATAGCTGGATGCCTTTGTGTCTTTTTCTTTAACGGGGTAAAGATATGTCGAAGAATTTTGATGTCGTAGTAATAGGTGCCGGCCCAGGCGGTTATGTTGCAGCAATCCGTGCTGCGCAACTCGGTTTTACCGTAGCCTGTATCGATGAATGGAAAAATGAAAAGGGCGGTCCTGCACCTGGTGGTACTTGTACCAATGTAGGTTGCATCCCTTCTAAGGCGATGTTGCAGTCGTCGGAAAATTACGATCATGCCGGTCACGCTTTTGCCGATCACGGGATCGAGGTCAAAGGCTTGTCGCTGAACGTTAAGAAGATGGTGGCGCGCAAAGATAGCGTGGTTAAGCAAAACAATGACGGTATCCTGTATCTGTTCAAGAAGAACAAGGTTACCTTCTTCCACGGTCGTGGTTCTTTTGTGAAAGCGACTGATGGCGGCCACGAAATCAAGATCGCAGGCGCGACTGAAGAAAACATTTTTGCCAAGCACGTCGTGGTTGCAACCGGTTCCAACCCGCGCGCATTGCCGGGTGCAGCATTCGATGAAAAACTGATTCTGTCGAATACCGGCGCACTGGCGATTACAGATGTGCCGAAGCGCCTGGGCGTCATCGGTGCAGGTGTCATCGGACTGGAAATGGGCAGCGTATGGCGTCGCCTCGGCTCCGAAGTCACCGTGCTGGAAGCCTTGCCTGCGTTCCTCGGGGCAGTCGATGACGCAGTGGCCAAAGAAGCATTCAAGCAATTCACCAAGCAGGGCCTGGCCATTAGTCTCGGCGTGCAGATAGGTGCGATTACCGCTGGCAAGAATGACGTTACGGTTAATTACGTAGACGACAAAGGCGCAGCGCAGAAAGCAGTGTTTGACAAACTGATCGTATCAATCGGACGCGTGCCTAACACCATAGGTCTGAATGCTGAAGCAGTCGGCCTGAAGCTGGATGAACGTGGTTTCATCGCTGTCGATGCGGATTGCAAAACCAGTTTGCCGAATGTATGGGCGGTTGGTGACGTGGTACGCGGACCTATGCTGGCGCACAAATCGGAAGAAGAGGGCGTGGCAGTAGCGGAGCGTATCGCCGGTCAGCATGGCCATGTCAATTTCAATACGATTCCATGGGTGATTTATACTTCCCCTGAAATTGCGTGGGTAGGCAAGACTGAGCAACAGCTGAAAGCAGAAAAAATTGCTTATAAGTCTGGCTCATTCCCTTTCCTCGCTAATGGTCGTGCGCGTGCACTGGGTGATACTACCGGTTTCGTGAAATTCCTGGCGGATGCCAAGACGGATGAAATCCTCGGTGTACACATCATTGGTGCGATGGCGTCGGAACTGATTTCGGAAGCTGTGGTCGCAATGGAGTTCCGTGCCTCTTCTGAAGATATTGCACGCATCTGTCATGCACACCCGTCCTTGTCGGAAGCAGTGAAAGAAGCTGCACTGGCGGTCGATGGCCGGGCCTTGAACTTTTAGGAGTATTTTTTAATGCGATATGCCGCCTTGCTTTTGCCTTTACTACTGACCGCTTGTGCCACCAGCGGTAATGGAGATGGTCGCGTGTCAGTTGCGACTGCATCCAATGGGCAAGAGTTTGGCGGTGCCAATTGTTCGGTCACGACCAACTCGGGTAGCTGGAGTGTGTTGACGCCTGCTACTGTGCAATTGGGTGGTGCCAATGGCGAATTGCGGATTATCTGCAATAAGCCGGGCTATCGCACGACAGAGTTGCGCTTGCCGCCCTATGCACCAACTTCATCTGGTTCCCGTGTAGGTTTGGGGCTGGGCGGTGGTAGCGGCGCAGTTGGGATGGGCTTGGGTTTTAGCGTGCCTATCAGTTCTGGTGGCGGTGGCTATTATCCACCTCGTGTCGTGGTCAATATGGCGCCGCAGTAAACATCATTCTGCCAGCAGCACGGTGCAGACACATATGGGCGAGCAATGACTCGCCCATTTTTTTCTGAAGGTACACAAGTCCGCTTAAGAGCGGAACGATAAACTGGATCTTAGCCGCATGAATGTACGTGAATTTTATGAGCACGCATTATCGCAACGTGGATTTGTTGCCGATGAATCGCAGCTCAATGCCGTCAATCGTTTGCAGCAAGCCTATGATGAATGGGTAGAGTACAAGGCGCAGCGCGCCAATGCTTTTTTGCGTTTTTTGCGTCCGCCTGAAATTCCACGTGGCATCTATATGTGGGGTGGGGTAGGACGCGGCAAATCCTTCCTGATGGACAGCTTTTATTCTGTCGTGCCATTGGTGCGCAAGACGCGCGTGCACTTTCATGAATTCATGCGCAGTGTGCATCGCGAGCTGGATGAGCTGAAGATGGTGGTTAATCCACTGGATGAGGTGGCCAAGCGTATCGCGAAGAAGTATCGCCTGATTTGTTTCGATGAATTCCATGTCATCGATATCGCCGATGCGATGATACTGTACAACCTGTTCAAAGCATTGTTTGAGAATGGTGTGTCTTTCATCATTACCTCAAACTTCCATCCCGATACGTTGTATCCGGATGGCTTGCACAGGGATCGTATGCTGCCGACCATCGCCTTGCTGAAGGAAAAGCTGGATATCGTCAATGTCGACAGCGGCAATGATTATCGTAAGCGCGCATTGGAACAGGTGGATGCGTATTACTGGCCGCTGAATGAAAAATCGAGCGAAGCAATGCGGGTCGCGTTTGCGCGTATTGCTGAAACCACAGATGAAAATCCGAGCCTGAAAATCGAGGGACGTGATGTGCGTGCCTTGCGTCGGGCCGGCGGTGTAATATGGTTCGACTTTGCCACACTGTGCGGCGGTCCGCGTTCGCAAAACGATTATCTTGAGCTCGCCAGTCGTTTTCACACTGTATTTTTATCGGATGTTCCAGTGATGTCGGCGGGTATGGCTTCAGCGGTGCGGCGCTTTATCTGGCTCATCGACGTGTTGTATGACCACAAGATTAAACTGGTGATGTCGGCTGAGGTTGCAATGGATGAGTTGTATACTGACGGTGCACAGATTGCCGAATTCCAGCGTACAGTATCGCGTTTGATCGAAATGCAATCCAGCGAATACATGGAAGCAGAGCGGCGACTCGCAGGTAATGCGATTTTATGATTCACCGCTGCAAAGTCCAACTTGCCTTAATTTGAATTAGCGATAGATGAAATACTTAATCCATACTTGTCTCAGTGCTGCCTTCTTGTTGGCTGGCAATCTTGCCTTGGCGCAGTCAGCACCAGTCGCGGCTGAAACATCGACGCAGGTGTATTTGCCGAAGGAGCTGGTGGAGCGTTATCCGGCTGACTCTATCAAGTCGAATGAGGTGGCGGAACGCGCAGTGGCGGAAGTGACGAAGACGCGAGCAGACGTAGAAACGCGTTTCGCCGCTGACCAAAAGACTTGCTACAAAGAGTTCTTTACTACCTCCTGCCTGGACAAGATCAAAGAGCAACGTCGCCTGGATCTGGTTTCTATCAAGCCGATAGAAATCGAAGCGAACGCGTTTATACGTCGTGCCAAAGTTGACGAGCGTGATCGCCGCCTGGCTGAAAAAAATGCGCAGAGTGCCGCGAAGGCTGCGACGAATGCCGATCAGCCAGCAGATGAACGGACGCCGAAAGAGGGGCCTGGTGCAAGCGAAGAAGCGCAGCGCAAAGCGCGTGCAGACGCCTATGCAAAGCGTAATGCCGAGTTTGCCGAAAAGCAGAGGCTTATGAAGGAAAACGAAGCGGCTGATGCGCAAAAGCGTGCCGAAAACATACAGCGTTACGAAGAAAAAGTACGTGCCGCAGAAGAAAAGCAAAAAGAGATTGCCAGAAAGAAAGCGGAAAAAGCCAATGTACCGGCGCCTAAACCTTGATGCATGACGGCAATTTGGCTGATATATAAGTTCCATTTACTGTTGAATTTGGCAACTTAACCATATGAGTTGTGCGTTTATTCCATAAAGTGCTGGACTTATCTCTAAACAATATTGAGAGATTATTAAAATTTAACTTTTTTTAGT
>JBEBUE010000184.1:0-6185 GCA_040393485.1 Herminiimonas sp. | reverse complement strand
ACCATGTCATCCATGATCACGCAGTTGCGGCCTTCGACTTCACCGATGATGTTCATCACTTCGGAAACGTTCGCTTTAGGGCGGCGTTTGTCGATGATGGCCAGATCACAGTTCAGGCGTTTGGCCAGTGCGCGGGCGCGAACTACGCCGCCGACGTCAGGCGATACGACCAGCAGGTCTTCGTGATTCTTGGTAACCAGGTCACGCAACAGGATAGGCGATGCGTAGATGTTATCAACCGGGATGTCAAAGAAACCCTGGATTTGATCAGCGTGCAGATCCATGATCAGTACGCGTTCAACACCAGCTTCCTGCAACATATTGGCAACAACCTTGGCCGAAATCGCAACACGCGCTGAGCGTGGGCGACGATCCTGGCGTGCATAACCGTAGTACGGGATGGCGGCAGTGATACGGCCAGCCGATGCACGTTTCAGTGCGTCGACCATCAACATGATTTCCATCAGGTTGTCATTGGTCGGCGCGCAGGTCGATTGCAATACAAATACGTCTTTGCCGCGTACGTTTTCGTTGATTTCAACAACGATTTCGCCATCGGAAAATTTGGAAACAACAGCTTTGCCGAGCGGGAGGCCGAGTTGCTTGGCAACGCCCAAAGCCAGATCCGGATTTGCGTTGCCGGTAAAAACCATTAGGTTTTCGAGTGCCATGGAAATCTCTGCTTGCAGTCGTTAGAAAGGTGGAAAGCCGCCAAAACTCGACGATGGTGTCTTGTGTTGGCGGCTTGCTTGTATGTCACTTACTCTTGAATGTAATGGCAGGGGAAGAAGGATTCGAACCTTCGAATGCTGGAATCAAAATCCAGTGCCTTAACCAACTTGGCGATTCCCCTACGCAACCTTGTGTTTGCCGTTGCATCTTCGCTATCAAAGCGGCGGATGCTGCGTCAAACTAATCTGGTGTCACGACTGCTGCAAATGAGCGAGCGGATGATGCTTGATCGCTTTGGCTTTCCAGGCCTTCCAGTGTGTCGGTACTGTTGCCAGTACTGCATCGGCTTGATGTTCTTGCTCAAACGGGCAAAACACACAAGC
Source organism: Herminiimonas sp. (assembly GCA_040393485.1). Classification (GTDB taxonomy): domain Bacteria; phylum Pseudomonadota; class Gammaproteobacteria; order Burkholderiales; family Burkholderiaceae_D; genus Oxalicibacterium. The sequence goes on along the minus strand of JBEBUE010000184.1, from coordinate 5,130 downwards.
ACCGGAACCTGTCATTCTTGCATCTCCGTATTGTCCTAGCCATTTGATGGCATCGGCAATCGGCGGAAACAATTTTTCAGCCACGACTTGCAGGTCGTTTTTACCGAAGCAATCTTGTGCCCCGGAAAAGTCCGATATATTGACGGGTTTTGTGTCCCTTGTCAATTCACTTGATGAAAATATCTGCTGAGTTGGTACCGAAACCCCGGGTTCAATGACAACAAACCAGCAATCACGGGTTTCTACCGGTAATAAAGCCTCGCCTATGCCCTCTGCAAACGCGTTCTGGCCAAAGATAAAAAACGGTACGTCGGCACCCAATTGCAGTCCCAGTTCCATCAGTTGCGTACATGTCAGACCGACTTGCCACAAGTGATTCAGCACTAGCAAGGTAGTTGCGGCATCGGACGAGCCGCCGCCCAGGCCACCGCCCATAGGCAGATTTTTTTCCACCGCAATATCCGCGCCGAAATGTTGGCTCGGCGTATTTGCGCTTGCTAACGTTTGTAATAATTTGGCAGCGCGCACAACCAGATCATTCTCGGCTGGCACACCAGCCAATTCCGTCGTGCGGCGGATTTGTCCATCATCGCGGGTTGCAAAGTGCAGCACATCGCCGCGGTCTATCAGTTGGAATACGCTTTGCAGCAAATGATAGCCATCAGCACGGCGTCCGGTGACATGCAGGAACAGGTTCAGTTTGGCCGGGGCCGGGCAATTGTTAAGCGTTCGGATCATGGGTTTGATTCAGCTGAATACAGGGGCAAGTCAGGGTGTTTGCCAGGTGTCGAGCACGATGCGTATCGCCACCTTGCCAGCTTGCTCGGTCTGGCGCTCCAGGTCTATGCGTTTGGGGCGCTCTTGCGCAGGTGTTTGCTGATCGCTTTCCCAGGTCGGGTATTGGATATTCCAGCCGTCGCGGGTAGAGACTTTGTTGTTGCTTGCGGTGGCGACAAAGCTTTTGTTATTTGCATTGTTGGCGAAGCCTTGCAGCCAGTTGCGCAAGCCGGAAACCGGCAATGGCCATCCCAGCGTTTGCGTTACCAGCAGGTCGACATCAGCGGCGCTGCGTGGCGGCTGTCCGGACTGGATGAGGGTTGCGTTATCAGGTGTCACTTCTATGGTTGCCAGAATTTGTCCGAGCGGGGACAGAATGGCGATGGAGCTGTGATCCTTGCTTTGCTTCCAGGTGAAGCTGCCGTGTATTGCTTCATCTTTGTCGTCTTTTTGATACTGCACCGACAGGCGGCCGGCCAGCGTAATGGCTTCCTGGTACTTGCGGGCTGCGCCAGCTTGTTCGGTTGCGGTTTCAGTTGGCGGCGCAATGCTGGCGCAAGCGCCGAGCATGGCTGTGGATAGGACGAGGATGGCAGTTAGTTTATGCGACATGGGCAATGATTTTGCATATGGTGGCTGCTCTTAACGGAGGCCAGCGCGTGAAAGATGAATGATGCCAGGGCGCCGATTGTAGAACAGTCGGGGTGACGGGACTTGTCCGCCGAGAGTTACCTGCAAATTGGCAATGCAAGGTTGGACAGCGCAGACTGTCCAACCGTTCGCATCATAATTGCGCGCGCAGGCGTGCCAGAGTGCTTTTCAATAAGTCGCTCTGCGGATCTTTTTGATTGGCAGCGCGCCAGAATTGTTGAGCATCGGCTTTTTGCCCTTTGACCCAGAGTACTTCGCCGAGATGTACGCCGATTTCTACATCCGGACGTATCGCATAAGCGCGACGCAGGTAGTTTTCTGCTTCTTGCAGGCGACCGAGGCGGAATTGCACCCAGCCCATGCTATCCATGATGAACGGATCTTCCGGTGCGATCTTCAATGCTTTTTCGATTAAGGCCAATGCTTCATGCAAGTGTATGTTGCGATCAGCAAAGGAGTAACCGAGTGCGTTGTAGGCGTGCTGGTTGTCTGGCGCGAGACGGATGATTTTGCGCAGCGCGCTTTCCATTACATCCATTTTGTTGGCTTTTTCGGCCAGCATCGCATAGTCGTACAGCAAGCCGGTATCGTCCGGATAGCGCTTCAGGCCATTGCTGAGCACGGTCATTGCTTCCGGTACGCGGTTGGCGTCACGCAGCAATTGCGCATCGGCGACGATCACCTGGATTTGTTCGCGCTGGCCTTGTGGCTTCAGGTGGCTGAGCAGATTGCGTGCGCCATTCAGGTCGCCGCTGATAGCCATCAACTGCGCGCTCCTGATTTGTGCCGCCATGTAGGCCGGGCCGGGTTCTACTTGCGCGAGCCACTTCAGTGCTGCCGGATAATCTTTCCTATCCTCGGCAATTTGCGACATGATCAGCAGCGCTTGCACCGGGTCGCGGTTTTCGTCCGGATTGTCTTCCAATGCCTGCAGGTAAGCACCCAGATATTTCTCTGCCATTGGAATGTCATTTGTCTGCGCGCCGAGTATGCCCATCGCGTACAGAATGGTCAGGTCTTTCGGATCTTCCTTCAGCAGCAGTTCGAATTGCTCACGCGCCTGGTCGTATTGCTTGTCATCGATCAGGATCTTGGCGTAAGCGACACGTACTTCGCGCGATTTGGGATTGGCTTTGAGGAAGTCAGCCAGGATTTGCAGCGCTTGCGCACGATCACGCGTCGATTGCGCAACCATCAACACGGCCAGTTCCAGGTCCGGTTTGATTTGTAATGCAATTTTCGCTTCGCTGTTGGCGCGGACAATGTCGTTCTTGATGAATGCACTTTGCGCCAGCGCGAGGTGGGTCTCGACCAAGTCTTGATAGGGCGTGGTGATTTCTTCCAGCAGAGCAAAGGCTGCGACTTTATCTTTGGTGTTGGCCAGCAAGCGCTGTATTTGCAGAATCAGCAAGCCGCGTCCTTGTGGTGTTGCCTGGCGCAGGCGTTCGATAAAGATAGGACGTGCTTCTTTTAAATTGTCACCAAGGACAATCAGGCCAAGGTAAAACTGGTTGGCTTCATCCGAGTTCGGTGCCAGTTCATGCCATAAGCGCACTGCGGACAGCGCTTCGCCCACTTGTTTTGCATTCAGAGCGATTTCTGCGGCACGTCTTGCCAGGCGCGGATCGCGGGTTTCCTGTGCGGCAACCAGATTGGATACATAAGCCAGTTGCCAGTCACCGCGCTGATAAGCCAGCTCGGCGCGCAGTAATTTATACAGCAGTGGCGCTGTCAGCTGGACTGAAGGTAAAGGATCGTCGGCCTTGGCTACAGCCGCTTTCTTGTTGGCAGATGGTTTGGTCGTGACCGGATTCGGACTTTCCTGGGTCGCGGCGGCGGCGGAGGTGTCAGGAGTGAGCGGTTGGGCCTGGGTATGGGCGGCAGCCGTTAACAAGCCGGACAGCGTTACAATGACAAGGGCATTTTTCAATTGAGGTCCATGCAAATCGAGCGAGGTTTTATTCTACGCTCAACCGCCCGGCAATGCGCTACCTTGGTAGCATCGTTTAAATCATCCAGGAAATCGTAGTTCCCATGCCTGAATTACCTGAAGTCGAAGTAACGCGTCGCGGTGTCGCGCCGCATCTGGAAGGCCAAGTCGTTACCGGCGTGGCTTTGCGCCATACCGGTTTGCGCTGGCCTTTTCCCGCAGATCTGGCGCAGACACTGGTCGGCCATACGGTACGTAATACCGGACGACGCGGGAAATACCTGCTGATCAATTTTGACCATGGCACGCTGATCATACATTTGGGTATGTCCGGGCATTTGCGTATCCTGCCGTCTGACGTGCCGCCGAAGAAGCATGATCACTTCGACCTGGAAACCGGCAATCAGTTATTACGCCTGAGCGATCCGCGTCGATTTGGTGCGGTGCTGTGGCATGCGGCAGAAGAAGGTTCGGTAGAAAACCATCTGCTGTTGCGCACGCTGGGTGTCGAACCGCTGGAAGCGGCATTCAGCGCGCAATGGCTATATCAGCAGACGCGCAAGCGCAGCGCTGCGATCAAACAAGTGTTGCTGGCCGGCGACATCGTCGTTGGCGTCGGAAATATTTATGCGTCGGAGAGTTTGTTCCAGGCGCGCATTAATCCGCGGACGCCGGCGCATCGCATCGGGCTGGCACGCTATGAGCGGCTGGCCGGGGCGATACGGCAAATATTGGCTGCTGCGATAGAGCAGGGCGGCAGCACACTGAAGGACTTTATAGGTGTTAACGGCCAGTCCGGTTATTTTCAGCAGAATTACTTTACCTATGCGCGTACCGGTGAGCCTTGCCGTATTTGCAAGACGCCTATCCGCCAAATCGTACAGGGTCAGCGTTCGACCTTTTATTGTCCAAATTGTCAAAAGTAGGCAGCGGTGCTAGTGTCGCTCTGGGATGCAGGGTTTAAACCGAATATAAGAGGCTTACGTGAGTAATCTGGTGCAGAAGTTTCAGGAATACAGCAGCTGGCGCAATGACGTCAAACTTGCGCTGGAGCGTTATCGCGAGTGCGTGATTGCTGGCGATCTGGCTGATGCCGCCAGCGACCAGCGTTTCCTGCAAACACTGACGCGCCTGAACGAAGATAAATTGTCGATCGCCTTCGTCGCCGAATTTTCGCGTGGCAAATCGGAGTTGATCAATGCGATCTTCTTTGCAGATTATGGCCAGCGTATTTTGCCGACCTCGGCTGGCCGCACGACCATGTGTCCGACTGAGCTGATGTATGACGAAACCTTTCCGCCGTCGATACGTCTGCTGCCGATAGAAACCCGTGCAGAAGCGCAATCCACCAGTGATTTCAAATCCCAGAGCCAGGTATGGACAGTGTTGCCGCTGGATACTTCCTCTGCGGACGGCATGCTGGAAGCCTTCAAGCAAGTCAGCCTGACCAAACGTGTGCCGGTCGAAGAGGCTGCACGCTATGGGCTCTATGATGAAACTGATCTCGATATGGTCATCGCGGTAGATGACGATGGCATGGTTGAGATTTCGCAATGGCGCCATGCCATCGTCAATTTCCCGCATCCTTTGTTGCAGCAAGGTCTGGTGATCATTGATACACCGGGCCTGAATGCGATCGGTACCGAGCCTGAACTGACGCTGAACCTGATTCCGAATGCGCATGCAGTGCTATTCATCTTGGCGGCCGATACCGGCGTGACCAAGAGTGACATCGATACATGGCGCAACCACATAGGCGGTACCGGCGCGGG
>JBEBUE010000183.1:0-6272 GCA_040393485.1 Herminiimonas sp. | reverse complement strand
AAATCTGAGTCAGTAATGACATGCTTGGATTCTAAAAAAGGCGCCTTGAAACAACCGGATACAGCAAGCTATACCTTGCCTGCATCGAATTGGGCTTGGGCTAAATGGTGGATTTTATCATGTCGTTTCCGGCATATTGGGCTTATCAGTCCGGAAACAATAGCTTTTGCTAAAAGCAGTGCCTGATCTGACCTGCCGCACAGGATTTTGTTCGCCAATAATGCCCCTCAATCTGACTTATGCTCTGATCTGGGCTAAAGGTGAGCATATCCCACGATATTTCAAGGGCATTACAGCTTCTGCAACATATATCGCACCAACAAGCGATGAATTGGCCTGACGGGCAGCATATAAAGCAGACCGATCCGGTTTTTACATTTGACACGAGCCGTGAGCTTTACTTGATGACCGGTTTCGACCACACCGGTCCGAATATCGATCAAAACATCCAAATGGTGGTCTGATGAAGCGAGCTTCAGACTCTGGTCGTCACTGGATACAAGCTCAAAGAAATCAACGTATTCCACCCCGTCACGCACGTATTTGCTGGCTGAACCAAACCCTTCTATCGGACGAATGCCGAATGGATAGCCCAATAAATCCCTAAAGCGAAACAAGCCCCGCACCAGTGATGGCGGGTTCGACGTCATCTTCTTATAGACTTCAAACGGTGTTAATTGGTGGTCCAGGATGACTGACTGCTCATCAAAATAATCTAACGCATGCGCATCGATTTGCTCAAGATAGGTATAAGGATGGCCTATCATTTAGAAGCAAGTCTGGCCTGATTTGCACCTGCCAACAGGAATTTATGCGGATCCTGCGCCACGCCCTTGACCCGCACTTCGAAGTGCAGATGCGGTCCGGTCGAACGTCCGGTAGTGCCGATATCGGCGATATGCTGGCCACGTCGCACGATATCGCCAACCTGCATTAGCAACCGCGACGTATGGGCGTAACGGGTAATCATGTCATTGCCATGGTCGATTTCCATCATATTGCCGTATTGCGGATGGAATTCAGCCACGGTCACCACGCCACCAGCGGCCGCCACGATAGGCGTACCAATCGGTGCAGCAAAATCTATCCCCTCGTGCATCGCGCTACGGCCCGAGAACGGATCCAGTCGTCGTCCAAAGGTGGAAGCGTTATAGCTGACGTTAACCGGCTGGATGGTAGGCAGCAGTTTGGATTTAATCTTGTCGCTCATCAGCGTGGACTCAACCACATTCATATAGTCGGCGCGACGCTCCACATCATGCGCCATCGCGTCGAGCAGCGCCTTGAATTCGGACATGGTGAGGTCGCGGCTGCTGGTGCCGTCCATCGGCTCTATACCGCCACGGCCAGGCATTTCACGGAAGTTGAATTCAGTCGGTTTGACCCCGGCCAGACCTTGCACGCGCTCACCCAGCGCGTCGAGACGCATCAATTGCGCCTGCATCTCACCGAGGCGACGTGCCATCAATGCCAGGTTTTCTTTCAGGAATTTGTCTTTATTGGCTTCTTCGCCGCCGGAAGCTCCACTCACCAGTTCGCGCACCGGCGACGGCATGCTGGCAGCATTGCTGAATACGAGGTAGGACAGGAAGGATGCGCCGAGTATGACTGCCAGTACGAAGGCAATAAACAGGGCCAGCAAATGCCGACGCGTCAGTGTGACTGACTTGGCATGGGTAAAACGAGGGTGCAACAAAATAATCTGCATCGCGACTCCCTAGCTCGCCGCTTCAAGACGAGGTGTGATAAGGTTCCATGACGATGCGACCATCCTCATTTATCCCCTTCAAACAAAGCACTCCCACGCAAAAACCTGCGAAGGGTGCTGCGGAATTTTTGCGTTCGCACGACAAGCTTGCGGCATTGTTACCGGCAGTCGAACGCATGGCGTCGCTACAGAACGATTGTGCTGCAGCGTTACCGGCCATGTTTGCGCACTGTGCGGTGTTGCAGTTTGAGGCGAACCAGCTGGTTTTGTCTACGCCCAATGCAGCACTGGCGGCGCGACTGAAACAACAATTACCAAAATTGCAAGATGAATTGCAGCAGCGGGGTTGGCAGGTTAACGCAATCCGCCTCAAAGTGCAAGTTGCCAAAACTCTTATAAAATCAACAGCTTCCAGACAATTGGAGCTGCCGAAGCAAGCGCTTTCAGCGTTCGCGGAACTGGGTGCAGCATTGGAAGACAGCCCGCGCAACCAGGCATTGAAGGCGGCACTGGAATCGATGATGCAACATCATCACAGCAAAAAAGTAAAATCAGGAATTTGATGGAAAGCTGATTATTTGACGCCCGATGGCAGCGCTGGCATCAAATAATCAACAGGAAGACGAGCTGTCTGATCAGGTCAACGCCCATTCAAGGCTGGCTTGACGGGCATAATCGGTAGGTGCGGTTTCGACTTTTTCGAAAGTGACGATTTCATACGCATCAGGCTGTTCCAGCAAAGCCCTTACCAGCAGGTTGTTCAGCATATGCCCGGATTTATGCGCGTTATAGCTGGCAATCAGTGGATGACCCACCAGATATAAATCACCAATCGCATCCAGGATTTTGTGGCGCACGAACTCATTGTCGTAGCGCAGACCATCGGTATTCAGGATGCGATATTCATCCATCACGATCGCATTTTCCAGCGAGCCGCCACGGATCAGGCCCATGCCGCGCAAGGTTTCCATATCCTGCATGAAACCGAAAGTACGGGCGCGCGCCACATCCTTCACATAGGACTCAAAGCTGAAATCGATTTCCGCGGTCTGGCCGGTACCATCCACCGCCGGGTGGTTGAACTGGATAAAGAACTTGAGTTTGAAGCCTTCATACGGTTCCAGGCGCGCCCAGATTTCACGCTCACCGCTACCCTGGCGCACTTCCACCGTTTTCTTGATACGTATGAATTTCTTCGGCGCGTCCTGCTCCTGCAAACCGGCTTGCTGCAGCAGGAACACAAAGGACGAAGCCGAACCATCCATGATGGGCACTTCTTCTGCCGTCAGGTCGACATACAGATTGTCTATGCCGAGACCGGCGCAAGCCGACATCAGATGCTCAACAGTAGAAACCTTGGCGTCACCTTTTTGCAGCGTCGAAGCCATGCGCGTATCGCCGACGATAGTCGCTTGTGCAGGCAATTCGACCACCGGGTCCAGATCGACCCGACGGAATACGATACCGGCATCAACTGGTGCCGGATGGAGCGTCAGTTCTACCTTGGTGCCGGAATGCAGACCGACGCCAACGGACTTGACTGTTTGTTTGATGGTGCGTTGTTTTAACATGCTGTGATTATAGCAATCCCCGCCAGAAATCACCCGCCACTGTTACGCCTGCTGACATCTAAAACAACAGCTGGCCGGACCGCTAGATAGTGCCGCCAGCCCGCCCCCATAGCACGCGGGCATAAAAAAACGGCGCACCAGGCGCCGTTCTTCAAATTCCCTGTAGAAACAGGAACTTAGATTTGTGCCAGCAGTTTTTCTGCTGTCGACACTTCCAGATGACCGCTGTCTTCAACGTTCAGTTGTTTAACGACGCCGTCTTCAACCAGCATCGAGTAACGTTGCGAACGTACACCCAGGCCGCCTTTGGTCAGATCGAATTCCAGACCCAGTGCCTTGGTGAAAGTACCGCTGCCGTCAGCGATGAAACGTACTTTGCCAGCTGCTTTTTGTTCCCGGCCCCATGCGCCCATAACGAATGGATCGTTAACCGAGATGCACCAGATTTCGTCAACGCCTTTAGCTTTGAACTGATCAGCTGCCTTGATGTAGCCAGGAGCGTGTTGTTCGGAGCAGGTTGGGGTAAATGCACCAGGAACCGCGAAAATTGCGATTTTTTTGCCTTTGGTTGCTTCGTGCACCATGACTTTGCTTGGGCCGACGGAGCAAGCTTCGGTTGCTACATCGACGTATTCTGCGAGCCGCGCTTCTGGCAGCTGATCACCAACTTTGATTGTCATTGCGAATTCCTTTGTTTAGTTTTACCGGCATAGCCGACTAGAAAACGCCGCGCACGTGGCGCGGCGTAGAAACCGAAGTATGCCTTGTTCCGTTCAATTTTGCAGGTAGTTTGACAATAAATCGCTACCCTAGCGCCCAACTACCCGCAAAATGCCATACGGAATCAGTCAGCCTGCTTGCGCAGGAAAGCTGGAATATCGTAGGTTTCCATGCCGTTTTTCTCCAGAGCACGTACCGTATCGGACGCCGATTCACGACGCCATACTGCCGGCGCTTTCAAACCGTCGAACGAAGCAGCCGGTTGCGCTGCACCTTGCATCATGCCGGTGTTGGCCATCATAGGTTCGTTATGGGTGCCGGTACGCAACATAGGTGTCTGTACCAGTTGTACACCTTTACGTGCACGACCCAGGCCGGTAGCGACCACGGTCACACGGATATCGTCGCCCATTTCATCGTCGTACGCGATACCTTGCGCGATCGATGCGTCTGGAGCTGCGAATGCACGCACGGTAGCCATGACTTCCTTGATTTCCTTACCTTTGAGGCCACGGCTGGCAGTTACGTTGACCAGTACACCGCGTGCGCCGGACAGGTCGATGCCGTCGAGCAATGGCGATGCAACTGCCTGCTCTGCTGCGATACGTGCACGGTCGATACCTTGTGCAGTTGCCGTACCCATCATCGCTTTGCCTTGTTCGCCCATGATCGTTTTCACGTCATTGAAGTCGACGTTGATATGACCTGGTACGTTGATGATTTCTGCAATACCGGCAACGGCATTGTTCAGTACGTCATCAGCGTGTTGCAGCCATTCGATCATGCTGTCGTCTTCGTAGATCTCTTCCAGTTTTTCGTTCAGGATGATGATCAGCGAATCAACGTGCTGGCCCAGCGCTTCCAGACCTTCGTCAGCGATGTCCATGCACTTGCGGCCTTCGTACGAGAATGGCTTGGAAACCACCGCCACTGTCAGCGCGCCTTGTTCCTTAGCGATTTGCGCAATGATAGGTGCGGCGCCGGTACCGGTGCCGCCGCCCATACCCGCAGCGATAAAGACCATGTGCGCGCCGCGCAATGCGTCTTCGATGCGCGGACGGGTTTCTTCCGCCAGCTGACGACCTACCGCAGGCTTCATGCCAGCGCCCAGACCGGTTTCGCCGATTTGGATGATGTTATGTGCCTTCGATAATTGCAATGCTTGCGCATCGGTGTTGGCGACGATGAATTCAACGCCGTTCACGCCTTTATTGATCATGTGTTGTACAGCGTTGCCACCAGCACCACCAACGCCAACCACCTTGATCACGGTTCCTTGAGACACATTTTCGAGCATGTCGATTTCCATGATAGTTCCTTAAAGATTATGCAGTTTCCAGTTGATAGTTCTCACGCGGTGTGACAACTAGCAACTGCTAACTGCGAGTTAAGACAAAAAAATTAAATACAAATCAAATACACAAACAAACTTAGAAATTACCTAAAAACCATTCCTTCATGCGACGGAAAATTGCGACCGTCGAGCCATCCTGACGCGTGACGATGTGTCCACGCAGGTACTGCTTTTTCGCTTCCAACAACAAACCCAATACGGTTGCATACCGCGGACTACGGACTACATCTGCCAACTGGCCGTTGTATTCGGGCGTACCCAAACGCGCAGGCTTTAAGAAAATATCTTCTGCCAGTTCTGCCATACCCGGCATCATCGCGGTACCACCGGTCAGCACGATGCCGGACGACAGTACTTCTTCGTAACCGGACTCACGCACCACCTGATGCACCAGCGAAAACAACTCTTCGATACGCGGCTCGATCACTGCGGCCAATGCCTGACGTGACAAGGCACGGGTACCGCGATCACCGAGGCCAGGCACTTCCAGCGTCTCACCCGGATCAGCCAGCACTTGCTTGGCCATGCCGTAACGCAATTTGATCTCTTCCGCTTCTGCCGTTGGCGTACGCACCGCCATCGCGATATCGTTGGTGATCTGGTCACCTGCAATCGGGATCACTGCGGTATGACGAATCGCACCTTCGGTGAAGATCGCAACATCTGTCGTACCGCCACCGATATCGATCAGCACTACACCCAGTTCTTTTTCATCAGCCGTTAACACTGCTTCGGCGGACGCCATAGGCTGCAAAATCAGATCGGATACTTCGAGACCGCAACGACGTATGCATTTGACGATGTTTTGTACTGCCGACACCGCGCCGGTCACAATGTGCACCTTCACTTCGAGTCGGATGCCGCTCATGCCGATAGGTTCACGCACGTCTTCCTGATTATCGACAATGAATTCCTGCGG
>JBEBUE010000182.1:0-6277 GCA_040393485.1 Herminiimonas sp. | reverse complement strand
CTCGATATCGGGCAGGATCACCAGGTCGTTGACGATAGGGTTAGGTGCTTCCGCTGCGATAATGCCAGGCTCGGAGACTCCGAGGTAACGTCCGGTCGGGATGCGTTGTTTGGCATGACCGATGGTCGCGCCTTTCATCGGGCCCTTCATTGCACCCGGTCCGCAACCGGTGCAGATATCCATTTCGCGCAAGCCGATTTCGTAACCGACCTTCTTGGTGTAATCGTATTCTTCGCGCGAGATCGAGTGACCGCCCCAGCATACGACCAGTTTCGGGTTGAGTTGCGGGTGCAGCACATTTGCATTGCGCAGGATGTGGAAAACCGAATCGGTAATACCAGCCGACGACTCCAGGTCGAAAGTCGGGTTTGAAATTACTTCATCGTGCGTGAACAGAATGTCGCGCAGGACCGAGAACAAGTGTTCGTGTATGCCCTTGATCATCTTGCCATCGACGAAGGCGCTGGCTGGGGCATTTTTGATGTCGAGCTTGATGCCACGCTCGCGCTGGATGATGCTGATTTCAAAGCTACTGTAACGATTCAACAGTTCCTTGGCATCGTCTGTATCGTTACCACAATTCAATACCGCCAGTGCGCAATTGCGGAAGAGTTGGTATAAACCGCCGTTGCGGGTGTCCAGGAGTCTGTGTACTTCGGCCTTCGACAGGATATCAAGGCGGCCGTCAGGGGAGAGCTGTGTATCGACTACTTCATATGTCATAAAGTGCTTAACTTCCGTAGGGTAAGAGTGGCAGACGTGTTTATATTTTTATGCGACATTTCAGGGCAAGTATAGCGTCTGTGTCGCGCCGCAGATAGTGTGGCGCAGAAATGCCGGTAAGGATTTATCCAGGACTTATCAGCTTTCATGTCAGTGCGCATACATGCTCAGACCATGAAAACGATACTTCGTTGCAATAATAAGGTGAGGTGGCTAGCGTTCGGTATCGGCACGCGGTGCAAAGTCGAAAGCCGCCTTTAATGCACGATAGGCTTTTTGTGCAACCGCAGTATGGATGGGCTGGCTCATCTTGGTAATGACCGCATACATATCACCGGCCGGATCGCCAGGTATACCTTTGCCCTTGAGACGCAGCTTGCGTCCTATGCTGGAGCCGGGCGGGATCGCCAGTTGTACTGAACCTTCCGGCGTCGGGACATGTACGATCGTACCTTGTTCGGCATGGCTGCTGGTGAGTGGTACATCGACATAGATATCACGTCCATCGACCCGATAGCGGCGGTGCGGACGGATCACGATTTCCAGATACAAGTCACCGGCCTTGCCATCGCCGGTACCGGGGAAACCCTGGCCGGCCAAGCGCAGCGTCTGGCCTGAGCGCATGCCTTTCGGGATACTGACTTTGAGCGTGCGTTTGGAGACGATGGGCATGCCATATTCGTCTGTCATATACGTTGGCATGGAGACATTACGCGTGGTGCCGTGGAAGGTGTCTTCCAGGTCTATCTGCACCTTGGTGTGCTGGTCGCTGCCGTGGATGTGCACGCCGCGCGGTTTGGGCGGCGGTGTACCCGGACGTCCCATCATTTCATCCAGGATGTTGCTGAAGTTTTCTTCAGCACGCGGTTTGGCGGCTGGTGGCGGCTCTTTGGGTGTGGCATTACGCGTGCCGGCGCCCGGCTGAGCTTGTGGGCGTGCCTGTTCCTGTGCGCGTTTGGCGGAAGCTTCACGATAACTGAAGGCGGGGCGGTATTCCAGATCGTAGGCCATACGCTTGGCCGTATCCTTCAGGATGGCATAAGCTTCGCCAACTTCCTTGAAGCGGATTTCGGCATACATCTCCCGGCTCACGTCGGGGTGATATTTGCGCGCGAGTTTGCGGTACGCATTTTTGATTGCGTCTTGCGTCGCATCGCGCGGGATGCCCAGGGTTGCGTAATGGTCCTTGAATTTCATCTGCTGTTTTCGTTACTCGCCTGCGTCGATTTCGCCGGAATTTGTCCGCTTTTGTGGTGCAGGCGGTTTATGGCAGGGTCATTTTGACATGATCATGTCACGGCTGAATGGATGAATAAGGCGAGGTTTGTTTGTCAATTTCCAATCAAGGCGAAATGCCTAGAATACTTTCAATATAGCTAATGTTTTCGGTTTGTGTTGCCTAAATTGAAAGCAATTGCTGCGATACAGCTAGGTAGCTGACAGTTTGAAGGGCATACTCTCAACTTCGTTCAATAAACCGCATTTTTAAGATCGCATTTTTACAATGAAAAGCATGACCTACGAAGAGTATCTGGACGAAGTGACGACGCTCATGACCGAAAGATTCGACCTCAGCGACGCCGCTGCCATCAAGTATGTGATGCGCGCCCAGGCCGCAGATTACTTCACCTTGCACGACGATGATCCGGCCATGCGCACGCAGGACAGGGCGGAGCGAGACGCAAAAACCATCTTCGAACAGCGCAATAAGTCCAAGCCGGAAATCTACAAAAAGAAGTAAGGCTGGCTGCGGGCTGATTTTTCACTCCCTGGCGGCGCAGCCAGCATAGCGCCGTCTTTGCAACATCGGAACAACCATGTATTTTAACCTTCCCGCCATCCTGGCTGCTGTATGCCTGTCACGGACACCATGTTGAGTACGCATCCACAGATTAGCTGGAATGAAGCAGGTGCTGATCGCACGGCGCGCTGGCAATCCGAGAGCGGCCATGCTGCGCCCAAGCGCGTCATCATTGCCGACGACAAGCTGACGGCTGATAGCGCTTTCCGCCTTGCGAGCGAAGGTACTGCTCTGCTCTGGCGTGGTGATTACCAAAATGCGCGTCAATTACTGCAAGCGCTGGCACGTCGTATCGAGCGCAAGCCGCGCAAGGCAGCGACGACGCCTATAGATGCCTTCAATTTCCACCGCCAGGCGCAATCACAGCGTGCACGCACGCTGGGCATGATATTGCTGGAAATCGATGCTGACTACGGCATTGGCTTGCGTCGTGCACCGGACATCAAGCTGGCGTGCAATGAAGCCTATGGTGCGAGCACAGGCCCGTTCGTGGTTTCCCTGCGTGAAGTGCTGGGTTTGATTGGTGCGCATGAATGGCGCAAAAACGGTGTGGAAATAGCAGCGCTGGGCGCACGCATTCACCCTTATTACGGTGTGTTTTCACCTGTACGCGGTGAGTACCTGAACCTGATTGCTGAAGCGCCGCTGCCATCGAAAAAGCTGGCCTTTGATATTGGTACCGGTACCGGCGTGATTGCCGCTTTGCTGGCGCAACGAGGCGTCGAAAAGGTCATCGCTACCGATCAGGATGCACGCGCTCTGGCTTGCGCCAAAGAGAACTTGTCGCGCCTGGATTTGCGGGATCGCGTGCAGGTGCTGGAAGCTGATTTATTCCCAGCAGGTAAAGCGCCCTTGATCGTCTGTAATCCGCCGTGGATACCGGCACGTCCGAGTTCGGCGATCGAGTATGCCATCTACGATCCGGACAGCCGCATGCTGCGTGGTTTCCTTAACGGCCTGGCTGCCCATCTGGAAGCGAAGGGCGAGGGCTGGCTGATCCTGTCCGACCTGGCGGAGCATCTGGGTTTACGCACGCGGGATGAGTTGCTGCAGATGATAGAGACTGCTGGTCTGAAGGTGATAGACCGCATCGATACCAAGCCAGTGCATCCACGCGCGGCTGATGCCAGCGATCCGCTGCACCATGCACGTTCGGCCGAAACCACGTCCTTGTGGCGTCTGGCCGCACGCTGATCTTTTATAATAACGGCGCTGCAGTGTAGGGAAGCGCAGCGTCGTACTCACATCATTCAGGAATTAACATGGCTAACAAACCAGCCCGCATACTGACGTTCAAGTGCAAGAAGTGCACGAAATCGGTACAGGTATTTTTGCAGAAAGTCTCTGCCTGCTCACACATCCAGCCGTATCAGGGCATATGCACTTGCGGTGAAATCACGCGTTACGCCACTGGGCAAAAGGACGCGGTCGAGTCCTATATGAATTCAGAAGACGGTAACTGGTCGCACCATCATCATTGATGCGACGCCCTGTATCGATACCGCAGCCTTAGTTGCTGTCGGTATTGATGAAACGCATTTTGAAATTGCGTCCCTTGATATTGCCGTTACTTAAACGCGCATAAGCCTTGTCAGCGACTTTTCGATCCAGCGCGACATAGGTCATGAATTCAAACACATTGATCTTGCCGACCTGTTCTTTGGTGAGGCCTGCATCACCGGTCAGCGCGCCGAGCAGATCGCCGGGGCGCAGCTTATCTTTCTTGCCACCCATAATGCATAGCGTCACCATAGGCGCGTGCAAGTCGCCGCCTTCAGCCACTTCCAGATCGTTCAGCTCGTACCACTGCACGGGTTTGTTCTGATATTCCTCGATCAGTTTGACCCATTTCTTTTCATTCGGCGCGCACAGGCTGAGCGCCAGACCCTTATCCTGGCCACGACCGGTACGACCTATGCGATGTATATGCACTTCGGTATCTTTTGAAACATCGACGTTGATGACTGCACCGAGCGACTGGATATCCAGTCCGCGTGCGGCGACGTCGGTGGCAACCAGTACCGAACAACTCTGATTGGCAAACAAGACCAAAATCTCATCGCGCTCGCGTTGCTCCAGTTCACCGTATAAGGCCAATGCGCTGAAACCTTGTGCGCGCAACTCTGCTGCCAGTTCGCGGCAATGGATCTTGGTATTGCAAAAAGCCAGCGTTGAAACCGGACGGTAATGCTTCAGCAGTGTGGCGACTGCGGCATTGCGGTCATCGTAGTCGACGGCATAGAAGCGTTGCTCGATCTGGCTATCGTCATGTTGTGCTTCAACCTTGATCTCGACCGGATCGCGCAGGAACTCGGCACTCGCACGGCGTATATCGTCGGGGTAGGTCGCGGAAAATAGCAAGGTCTGGCGACGTGTCGGGCAGGCGCTGACGATGCCTGCGATCTCTTCATAAAAGCCCATATCGACCATGCGATCCGCTTCATCCAGCACCAGCGTCTGTACTTTGGACAGATTGATGGTTTCTCGCGAGATGTGGTCGCGGATGCGGCCGGGCGTGCCAACCACAATGTGTGCACCATGTTCCAGCGAGGCGATTTGCGGACGCATAGGCGCACCACCGCATAGGGTCAGTACTTTAATGTTGTCGGTGGCACGGGCAAGGCGGCGCAGTTCATTCGACACCTGATCCGCGAGTTCACGCGTCGGACAAATCACCAGTGCCTGCACCGCAAACCAGGCCGGGTTCAGCTTCTGCAGCAAGCCGATGCCAAATGCGGCGGTCTTGCCGCTACCAGTCTTGGCCTGCGCAATCAAATCGCGCAATTCCAGTATCACCGGCAAGCTTTGCGCCTGTATCGGCGTCATCTCGCGATAGCCGAGCGACTCCAGATTGCTCAGCATGGCAGGTGAGAGGGCGAGACTGGAAAAGGAGGTGGCGGTCATAGATTCCAAATTGAGGCGTTTGAGGTGATGCAGACAAGGACTCGCAGTCTAACAGGCATGGATGCCAGATGAGGAATTCGGCTGCATAAACCTGCAATAAATGCATTCAAGCGTCACCGCTGGGATGACGATGTAGACAGATCTGCAATTGGTGTGCCGCCTGGCAGTCAATGAGAATGGCCGGGCAACTCAGGCGCACAGCCGCACTGAGCTGGCAAGCGTACAACCGCGTCCCTGCGATTTTGCTTCGTACAGTGCAACGTCAGCTCGCTGCAGCATGTTGTCGATGCTGTCGTTGTCACTCACGCGCATGGCAATACCGGCGCTGTAAGAAAGCTCGAATCCGAGTTCTTGCTCCGAATGCTGCGCCAGCCACTGCCGCATGCGTTGATCGTATGCTGTCACCGCACCAAGGTCGGCACATTTGAGCAGGACGCAGAATTCTTCTCCACCATAGCGACAGAACACGTCACCGGTGCGGCTCACAGCCCGTAATCCGCTCGCGAATAGCTGGAGTGCGCGGTCGCCGACGGCGTGGCCGTTCGTATCGTTGATTTGCTTAAAGTAGTCGAGATCAATCATCAACAGACCTATGGGCTGCCGGTAACGCACGCTGCTGGCGAGGTCGATGCCGGATTGCAGCAGCCAGGCGCGACGATTCAGGGTGCCGGTCAGGCCGTCCAGCGTGGCCAGCCGCTCCAGTTCGCGCGCTGCTTCGTCACGGTGTGCCAGCAGGATGGCTACTACCGACAGCACCATCATCGAATTTGATGACAGTGCAAATATCTGGTTAACGAGGTAGGGGCCGAAGAAATTTGGAAACTCGGCGGTGTAGAACGCACCAAGCAC
>JBEBUE010000181.1:0-6304 GCA_040393485.1 Herminiimonas sp. | reverse complement strand
GAGTTGCTTCGCGCCTTTGTAGTTGATGTCTTTGTACTTGGCTGGATTGACTGCGATCACGCCGTACGGGTTAAACATCTTCTTGTCGCCTTGTACCACGATAGCGAGGCCGGTTTTGGCCTTGTAGGCACCGAAGGTTGCACGGTCTGACAAGGTGTAAGCCTGCAGCTCGCCTGCCATCGTCAATACTTCACCCATGCCCAGGCCAGCAGATACATACGCGCTGCCTTCAGGTTTCACGCCGATTTCTTTCCAGTAGGCTTTTTCCATGACGTCGGTGCCGGAGTTGTCACCACGCGAAATGAATTTGGCTTTGCTATCGACGATTTTTTTCATCGATGCGAGTACGTCTTTGCTGCCCTTGATACCGGCAGGATCGCTGGCAGGACCGACGATGATGAAGTCGTTATACATGACGTCGCGGCGATCAACGCCGTGGCCTTCAGCAACGAATTTATCTTCAGCTGCGCGTGCGTGTACCAGTGTCACATCAACGTCACCGTTCTTGGCCAGCTCGAGTGCCTTACCGGTACCGACCGAAATAACGTGGACTTTGGAATTGGTCTTGGCTTCAAACTCTGGCAACAGGTAAGGCAGCAAGCCCGAGTTTTCGGTGCTGGTGGTGGTCGAGAGTTTGATGATTTGTTGTGCGAAGCCGAGTGGCGCGACGAATGCAGATGCCAGAACGATAGCGGCAAAACGCAATAATGGGCGACGTGACATGGTTCCTCCTGTGGGTTTAATAATGAGAATGGCTGCGTAACCCCGGAGGGTAGCGCAGCCATGATAATCGTGCTGAGTTATCGGAACAACCCAACACTAAGATTTAGTTCAGCATTTTATGGGAACGTACTGCATCCAGCACGATAGGCTTCAGGCCTTCGCCATTGTGCTGTTCGACATGCTCCATCAATGCACGACGCATGCGTGGATCCCACGAGCGTTTTAGATGGCCGGCGATTTCTTCCAGCGACTTGTTGCGATCACGCATGGTTTCAAAAAAGTCGCCGATCTGGTTAGCCATCTTGATCAGATTATCTACTGTGCTACCGCTCATTCTGCTCTTCCTTAATATAATTTATTTCGACTCGCGTATCAGGCGATGTGCTTGTGCATAAACGACATGGCTTTGATCACGTACAAAACCGATCAGTGTGACATTGGTCTCTTCCGCCAGCTTGATCGCCAGGCTGGTAGGTGCCGAGATCGCAGCGAGGAAACCGATACCCAGGGTCGCTGACTTCTGCACCATCTCATAGCTGGCACGGCTGGTAATCAATGCCGCACCTTGCGTGAAATCACGCTTGTCATCAGCCATTGCGCCGATCAGTTTGTCGAGTGCATTGTGACGACCTACATCTTCACGCACCAGATCAACCGAACCATCCAGATTCATCCATGCAGCGGCATGGGTGGCACCGGTATGTTTCTGCAAGCGCTGTTGCGATTTCATTGCCTTCATGCCGGCATAAATCTGCTGTGCTGAAAACATCGCTTGTCCAACGGTCGCCTGCGGATGACGTATTGCCTGTTCCAGAGTTTCTGCGCCACACAAACCACAACCGGTACGTCCGGTCATATTGCGTCGCTTATCTTTTAACGTGACAAAGCGTTCGGTCGCGATACGCATCTGTACCTGTATGCCTTCGCAGCCAGGTACAACTTCGCAATCGTAGAGTTCGGACTTGTCCTTGAGTATGCCTTCGCTCAACGAAAAGCCGAGCGCAAAGTCTTCCAGGTCGTATGGCGAAGCAAGCATGACGGCGTGCGAAATACCGTTGTATTCCAACGCGACCGGCACTTCTTCCGCGACATCATCCTCGCAGATCATGTGCTGGTCCGCGTCCCATTTTTCTACCGGAACACGAACCAGTGCAGTGCGTTCGTCGTCAGTGCTTGCATTCATCACACAGACCCTTAACTTTAGTCAGACTTTACTTCGATGTGGACAACTCGGAGCCACGTGGAATCATCTTCTCGGCAGCAAAACTTTCTTGCTCACGGTTAAAGCGATTATACGAGCGTTGCCATTCCGAAGGTTGGGCAACCGGCATGACCTGCACTGCCGTCACTTTGTACTCTGGGCAGTTAGTTGCCCAGTCGGACGAGTTGGTCGTAATCACGTTAGCACCCGATTCCGGGAAGTGGAACGTGGTGTACACAACACCAGGCTGGATACGCTCGGTGATATCTGCACGCAATACCGTTTGACCGGCACGCGATTCAATACCAACCCAGTCGTCCTGCTTGATGCCACGTTCTTCTGCATCGTGCGGGTGGATCTCCAGACGATCTTCGCTGTGCCACATATTGTTGAAGGTACGGCGGGTTTGCGCACCAACGTTGTATTGCGACAGGATACGACCGGTGGTCAGGATCAATGGGAATTTCTTATTGACCTTCTCGCCAGCGCCGAAGTACTTGGTATTGATGAAGCGACCTTTACCGCGCACGAATTCTTCAATGTGCATGGTTGGGGTACCTTCTGGTGCTTCCGCGTTGCAAGGCCACTGAATGCTGCCGCCCAATTCGTCGATACGCTTGAAGCTGACGCCGGTGAAGGTTGGTGTCAGTGCAGCGATCTCATCCATGATTTCACGTGGATGTTTGTAGTTCATTGGATAGCCGAGAGCGTTCGACAGCATTTGGGTGACTTCCCAGTCGCCGTAGCCCGATTTCGGTGGCATCACTTTGCGTACGCGCGAGATGCGACGTTCTGCATTGGTGAAGGTACCGTCTTTTTCCAGGAACGACGAACCTGGCAGGAAGACGTGTGCGTACTTAGCTGTTTCGTTCAGGAAGATGTCCTGAACGATGATGCATTCCATTGCTTCCAGCGCAGCGGTAACGTGCTGTGTGTTCGGATCCGACTGAACAATGTCTTCACCTTCGCAGTACAGGCCCATGAAGGTGCCGTCCATCGCTGCGTCGAACATGTTCGGGATACGCAGGCCTGGTTCGGATTCCAGTGTGCAACCCCAGACTGCTTCGAATTCAGCACGTGCGACGGAGTCGGACACGTGACGATAGCCTGGCAGTTCGTGTGGGAAGGAACCCATATCGCAGGAACCTTGCACGTTGTTTTGACCGCGCAGTGGGTTCACGCCGACGCCGTCACGGCCGATGTTGCCGGTTGCCATCGCCAGGTTGGCGATACCGATAACAGTGGTCGAACCTTGTGCGTGCTCTGTTACGCCGAGGCCGTAGTAGATCGCAGCGTTGCCGCCGGTTGCGAACAGACGCGCTGCACCGCGGATATCAGCAGCCGGTACACCGGATACTTCTTCCATTGCTTCTGGTGAGTTCTCTGGCAACGAAACGAATTCTGCCCATTCTTCGAACGAGTCAACTTCGCAACGTTCTTTGATGAAGTCAGGTTTGTGCAGGTTTTCAGTGATGATGACGTGCGCCAGCGCGTTGACGATCGCAACGTTGCTGCCCGGTTTCAGTTTCAGGTGGTAATCAGCCTGGATGTGCGGCGATTTAACCATTTCGGTGGTACGTGGATCGACAACGATCAGCTTCGCGCCCTGGCGGATGCGGCGTTTCATTTGCGATGCAAATACCGGGTGACCGGACGCAGGGTTAGCACCGATGACCAGGATGACGTCGGACTTCATCACCGATTCAAAGGTTTGCGTACCAGCGGATTCACCCATTGTTACTTTCAGGCCGTAACCTGTAGGCGAGTGGCAAACGCGTGCGCAGGTATCAACGTTGTTGTTACCGAATGCAGCACGAACCAGCTTTTGAACCAGGTAACCTTCTTCGTTGGTGCAACGCGAGGAAACCAGGCCACCGATCGAATCCTTGCCGTATTTAGCCTGGATGCGTTTCAGTTCGGAAGCAGCGTAGTTGATCGCTTCGTCCCACGATACTTCTTTCCATGGATCGGTGATTTTGCTACGGATCATTGGTTTCAGCATGCGGTCTTTGTGTGTTGCATAACCCCATGCGAAGCGGCCTTTGACGCAAGCGTGACCCTGGTTGGCTTTGCCGTCCGGGTTAGGCACCATGCGGACAACTTCATTACCTTTCATCTCGGCCTTGAACGAGCAACCGACGCCGCAGTATGCGCAGGTGGTGACTTTGCTGTGTTCTGCCTGACCCATCATGATGACGGTTTTTTCGGTCAGTGTTGCGGTTGGGCATGCGTCTACGCAAGCGCCGCAGGATACGCATTCCGAATCGATGAAGTCTTCTTTTTGACCAGCCGAAACGCGCGAGGTGAAGCCGCGGCCGTCGATGGTCAGTGCGAATGTACCTTGTGTTTCTTCGCAAGCGCGCACGCAGCGGTTACACACGATACATTTCGATGCGTCGTAGGTGAAGTAAGGATTGGATTCGTCTTTTTCCAGCTTCAGATGGTTGCTGCCGTCGTAGCCGTAACGTACGTCGCGCAGACCGACTACACCAGCCATGTCCTGCAATTCGCAGTTACCGTTGGTTGGGCAGGTCAGGCAGTCCAGCGGGTGATCCGAGATGTACAGTTCCATCACGCCACGGCGGATGTCTGCCAGCTTAGGTGTCTGGGTTTTGACTTTCATGCCGGCTTCGGCAGGTGTCGTACACGATGCCGGATAGCCGCGGCGGCCTTCGATTTCAACCAGGCACAGACGGCAGGAGCCGAATGATTCGAGGCTGTCGGTCGCACACAGCTTAGGCACGTTGATGCCGTATTCAGCTGCTGCACGCATGACGGAAGTACCTTGCGGCACAGTGATGGCAACGCCATCGATTTCCAGGGAGATCATGACTTCGGACGTGCTTTTTTTCGTGCCGTAGTCGATACCGTTAAGTTGATTCATTTTTCGCTCCAGTAGCTTAAGCTGCGTTTGCCAATGTTTTTTGATCGCCAAAATCTTCTGGGAAGTGGTTCAAGGCAGACAACACCGGGAATGGTGTCATGTTGCCCATCGCACATAGCGATCCCGTTACCATCACATCGCACAAGTCACGCAGCAGGTGGATTTGCTGTGGCCGATTCTGGTTAGCGATGATTTTGTCCATTACTTCTACACCACGTGTCGAACCAATCCGGCACGGTGTGCACTTGCCGCACGACTCTTCTGCACAGAAGTGCATCGCGTAACGTGCTTGTTTGGCCATATCGACGGTATCGTCGAAGGCCACCAGGCCACCGTGGCCTACAGTCGAGGCAACAGCAGCGAATGCTTCATAGTCGAACGGTGTGTCGAACAGCGATTCAGGCATATAAGCACCGAGTGGGCCGCCAACCTGAACTGCACGGATAGGACGACCCGATTCGGAGCCGCCGCCAAAGTCGTACAGCAATTCGCGCAGGGTCACGCCGAATGCTTTTTCTACCAGGCCGCCGTATTTCAGGTTGCCGGCCAGTTGCATCGGCAAGGTGCCGCGCGAACGACCCATACCGTAGTTTTTGTAAAACTCTGCGCCGCGTGACAGGATCAGTGGGACTGCCGACAGCGAAATCACGTTGTTGATGACGGTAGGCTGGCCGAACAGACCTTGCAGCGCTGGCAGTGGCGGTTTGGCGCGTACCATGCCGCGTTTGCCTTCGATACTTTCCAGCATCGCGGTTTCTTCGCCACAGACGTAAGCGCCAGCGGCCTTACGTACTTGCAGGTTGAAAGTGCGGCCGGAACCGAGGATGTTTTCACCGAGGTAACCGGCAGCGTTAGCAGCAGCGATTGCTTCGTTCAGGTTAGCGATCGAGTGCGGGTATTCGGAACGCACGTAGATGTAACCTTCGGTTGCTTTGACAGCCAGGCCAGCGATGGTCATGCCTTCGATCAGCATGAATGGATCATCTTCCATCACCATGCGGTCGGCGAAGGTGCCGGAATCGCCTTCATCGGCGTTGCAGGCAATGTACTTTTGATCGGCTTCGGCGCCGAGCACGGTTTTCCACTTGATGCCGGTAGGGAACGCTGCACCGCCGCGACCACGCAAGCCGGAATCGGTGACTTCCTGAACGATTGCAGCAGGTTCCATGGCGATGGCTTTTTTCAAGCCAACATAGCCTTCATGCGCCAGATAGTCGTCCAGCGAAACCGGATCGGTAATACCAACGCGCGCGAATTGCAGGCGCTCCTGCTTTTTCAGGTAAGGAATCTCTTCGGTCAACCCCAGTGCTTTTGGATGCTTGCCACCAGTGGTGAAGCCTGCGTCGAACAGGCCTGCAACTTCGTGCTCTTCGATCGGGCCAAAAGCAATACGGCCGGCATCGGTTGCCACTTCGACCAGCGGTTCCAGCCAGAACATGCCGCGCGAACCGTTGCGCACCAGTTTGATGGCTACGCCGCGCGCTTTTGCTTCTTTG
>JBEBUE010000180.1:0-6306 GCA_040393485.1 Herminiimonas sp. | reverse complement strand
AATTGCTTGCGGGCAGGCAGATGCGTCACGCGCAACCAGCCAGCCACGCCATTCAACATCACGCTGCGTACATAAGAAGCTGTGCCGGGTGTTTCCTCGAGCACACCTTCAACACCGGGTATCGCACGTCCGGCGAGATAATCCAGCATCGGCTGCCATGCATACGGCGGACGGTAAGCGAGGCGCAGCGTAATCGCATCCTGCCCTTGCGCAGGAGCCACTCCCGCCGCACGCCGTATACTGGTCGGCGCCATGCCATAGCGTGCGAGGAAGAGTGCATTAAAGCGACGTATGCTGCCAAAGCCTGCCGCGTACGCCACATCGCTCATGGGCAGGTTGGTTTCCTGCAGCAATTTCTTGGCGAATAACAAACGCTGCGTCTGTGCCAGCTCAACCGGTGTCACACCAAAATGTTCCAGCAAGACACGACGCAATTGTCGTGACGACAAACCGACTTCCGCCGACAATCTTTCGGTATCGCCATCATTCAGGGCTCCCGCTGCTATTCGTTGCCACACCGCATACGCCAGGTTTTGCTGGAGCGCATACGGCGCCAGCTCCGGACGACAGCGCAGGCAAGGGCGGAAGCCCGCCGCCTCGGCTGCGGCAGCCGTGCTGAAGTAAGTACAGGAAGATTCACGTGGGGTTTTAACTGAGCAAACAGGCCGACAGTAAATCCCGGTTGTTTTCACACCGACGAAAAATACGCCATCGAAGCGCGCATCCTTTGCCGCCAATGCGCGATAGCAACTCGCTGCAACGAGCGGCGCTGTGTGCTTAGATAAGTCGGAAGTGGGCGTGTCCATGGCGTATTTATACGCGCCCGGCCAGACAGCGTCTAGCCGTTTTCGGACAAGATCCCCGGAGCGTTATGGATGTCCGGGAAGCTGTTGGAGGATAAGGAGAAGAGCGTAATTACTTCGCGCCCGCTTGCTTGCTCATCTGGAAGGCCAGCGAGATATGCGCGAACTCAATCAGGATTTCCTGCGTGCCACCATTGAAGGTGCTGAAAGAATTACCTGTACGCACCACCAGGCGGGGCGGGAACAACCAACTGAGGAAAGGGATACCGATCATCTTGGCGCTGCGCACATCGCGCCATTCGACCTGCCGGTTATACAACCAGGTTTGCGTGATGCCCTTGTCATCGATGGTGATGGTAGAGCGCAGGAACCAGTAATAACTGATGATCAACATCAGTGCCGCACACAGCAGCAGTGCCTTGACGCTAAAGCCGTATTCCAGCAATGGAAAGCGCAGCGTGATGTTAATCGCATAGATGAACAAACCAACCGAAAACACCGTGGCAAAAATTTTGAACCACATGCTATAGGCCGGGCCGGTCACGGTCTTTTCCGGCTTGTAAAAATTCATTGTCATATTATTACCGCTCGCTGCTACTGAATGATGGACGTGGCGGCATCATCGCACATCTGCCAGCCGCCGTCGAAATTAGCGTCGCCACGATGGTCGAACTACATCACGGCGCTGGACAATCGCACGCCAGATCTCACGCCTGCGCGCATCATCTATTGCGCCCCATACCGTGATCTCGTCCAGGGTACGCAGGCAACCGCTACAGTAGCTGCTGCGACTATCCACGCGACAAATGCCGATGCATGGCGATGGCACAGGCCTCGCCTCTATATCGAATATGGAAATCAGGTGGTCGAGGTCTTCGGGACGCGCGGGTTTTCTGCGCATAAGGTGGCTGCCGGGCTATGGATGATGGCCGACAGTATAAGCGGTCAGCTGCCGTAACGACAGGCGACCGCTGGCAAGGTGTGTGAGATCAGGCTGCGAGCGCGACTGGCATCGAAGGACGCAACAAGACCGGTATCGATTTCGAGGTTGGCGTATTGCAGACGTCACCGACGCTATTGAGCGGAACCAATGGATTGGTTTCAGGATAATAAGCTCCGATACAGCCGCGCGGGATATCGTACTCCACCAGCAGGAAGCGATTGGCATGACGTTCTATGCCGTCATCCCAGACCGTGCTCATATCAACCCAGTCACCAGCCTTGTAGCCCAGCATCTGCAAATCTTCAGGGTTGATGAAGACCACACGGCGCTGCCCAAAGACGCCACGATAGCGATCATCCATCGCGTAGATCGTCGTGTTGTACTGATCATGTGAACGGGTCGTCATCAGTGTCATCAGCTGTGCACCATGTTGTTGCTTGGCACGGCGGATAGGCGTGTCCTGCTGGATGTTATGCACGATGAAATTCGCTTTACCGGTATCGGTCAGCCACTCACGTTCACGCGACGCAACACGCAGGTGGAAGCCACCTGGTTGCGCAATGCGCTCGTTGTAGTTTTCGAAACCGTCGAGCACCTGTTCTATCGCGTCGCGTACCAGCGAGTAGTCTGCAGCATAAGCCAGCCAGTCCACCTTGCCTGAGCCCAGCGTCGCATGCGCGATGTTGGCGACAATTGCGGTTTCCGACATCAGGTTTTTCGACGCTGGCGTATTCATGCCATACGAGATATGCACCATGCTCATCGAATCTTCGACCGTCACGCCCTGCGCCACACCGTTTTGTTTGTCGATCTCGGTACGACCCAGCGTAGGCAGGATCAGCGCATCAGTGCCGTGTATCAGATGGCTACGATTCAGCTTGGTCGTGATATGCACGGTCAGGTTGCACGAACGCAGCGCGTCAAAGGTACGTGGTGTGTCCGGCGTAGCCATGACGAAGTTACCACCGAGGCCGATGAATACTTTCACGTGGCCTTCCAGCATTTCATGGATGGTTTCCACCACGTCGTAACCGTGGCCGCGTGGTGGTTCAAAATTGAATACCTTGCCCAGACTGTCGAGGAACTCCTGCGATGGTTTTTCTTCGATACCGACTGTGCGATTACCCTGCACATTCGAATGACCGCGTACCGGACACAAGCCGGCACCTTCACGGCCGATATTCCCACGCATCATCATCAGGTTGGACAACATATGTACCGTCTGCACCGAGTTCTTGTGCTGGGTGATGCCCATACCCCAGGTCGCAATCACCCGCTTGCCGTTGACATAGATACGGCTCAGTTTTTCGATATCGTCACGCGACACGCCCGATTCATCGACCAGCTCTTGCCAGTCCTGCATACGCAGGTTGGCGGCAAAGTCATCGAAGCCTGCGCAATGCTCGGCGATGAACGCGGTATCCAACACACGCTCCGTACCTTGTTCTACAGCTTCATCGTCCAGTTCCAGCGTACGTTTTGCCACCGCTTTGATCAATGCAAAGTCGCCGCCCAATTTAGGCTGGATGAAGGTGGAAGCAATCTTGGTACTCGACAATGTCAGCATCTCCACCACGCTTTGCGGATCCGCGAAACGTTCGAGCCCGCGTTCACGCAAAGGGTTGATCGAGACGATGGTTGCGCCGCGCTTAGAACATTCGCGCAATTCACCCAGCATGCGTGGATGATTGGTTGCAGGATTCTGACCAAAGATCAGCAAAGTATCGGCGTGTTCAAAATCGTCCAGCGTCACCGTACCTTTGCCCACGCCTACCGTAGATGGCAGACCGCGGCTGGTCGCCTCGTGACACATGTTCGAACAGTCAGGGAAGTTGTTGGTACCAAACATGCGCACGAACAATTGATACACGAACGCCGCTTCATTACCGGCACGACCCGAAGTATAGAAAGCAGCCTGGTGCGGATTGTCCAGCTTGTGCAGATGGGCTGCGATCAGTTTGTATGCATCGGCCCAGCTGACAGGTACGTATTTATCAGTCTGCGCGTCATAGCGCATAGGGTCGGTCAGGCGACCATGCTGCTCCAGCTCATAGTCGGATTGCGCGAGCAATGCAGCGACAGTATTCTTTTCAAAGAAGGCAGGCGTCACGCGTTTGCTGGTCGCTTCTGCGGCCACTGCCTTGACGCCGTTTTCGCAAAATTCGAAAGTCGACGCATGTTGCCGATCCGGCCATGCGCAGCCGGGACAATCAAAACCTTCAGGCTGGTTTTGTTTGAACAGCGTACGATATTTACCGCCAGCGACTTTTTCCTTGATCATATTGATAGCGACATACTTCACCGCACCCCAGCCACCGGCTGGATGATCGTAGGTTTCAATAGTGCCTTGCGACTTCGACTTTTCCACGTTTGCTTTCCTTATACCGGACGCACCGCCATGCAAATAAATCAAGCATGATCACCTTGTGTGCCACGTACATGAAGCTTAGGACTGCATGTGATTTGGAAGAGCGTACACATTGAATGAAATAAAAAGAGTACAGTTTGAGTAAGCGCAAATCTGTGCTTGATTTGCAACCTCAAGAAATTGTGAAAAGCCTTGGAAACCCGCATAAACACTAGGATATTTTGCAAGAGAATATGACTCATTACAGGCGTAAAAATTAACATGACGAGCAGCAGGGGCATTTGTGAAGCTGTATGAAAAGCTGGCAAAAGATATCGAAGAGCTGATCGAGAACGGCGTGTTCCGACCAGGTGAACGGCTGCCGTCGATACGCCAGACCAGTCAGCATCATCGCCTCAGCATCACCACTGTCGTGCATGCATTCCTGCTGCTCGAAAGCAAAGGTGTCATCGAAAGTCATCCACAATCCGGATACTTCGTACGCGTGCCGCCGCAATCAGCGAACGGCAAAGTGCCGCAGGAATTACGCACCTCACAACCGCTGGCGATATCGTCACAAGTCGATGTCAGTCATCTGGTGTTATCGACACTGCGCTCCATCACCAACGATGCGGTACCGCTAGGTTCGCCTTACCCCGATCCCAGTTTGTTCCCGTCAGAAAAAATCAATCGCTATGCCTATGGCATCACGCGCCGAAAAACCAAGTGGGGTGTCACCGATGCGCTGCCACCCGGCCATCCGGACCTGATCCGGCAAATCGCCCGACGCTATCTGGAAAACGGCAGTGCAATAGATCCAAATGAAATCGTCGTTACCGTCGGCGCCACCGAAGCAATCAATCTTTGTTTGCAAGCGGTCGGTAAGGCGGGCGATATCGTGGCGGTCGAGTCACCGACTTTCTACGCGATGTTGCACGCGATCGAACGTATGGGTATGCGCGCGATAGAAGTCGCCACACATCCGCGTGAAGGCATAGACCTGGCAGCGCTGGAAACCATACTCGACCAGCATCAGATCGCTGCCTGTATGGTGATGCCCAATTTCCAGAACCCGCTCGGCTTCCAGATGCCCGATGAAAAGAAACGTGCGCTGGTCGAACTGATTAGCAAACGCCAGGTACCTGTCATCGAGAACGATGTCTATAACGAGCTGTACTACGGCGATGCACATCCGACTTCACTCAAGTCCTACGATACCGAGGGCCTGGTCCTGCACTGCGCATCATTTTCAAAGAGCCTGACTTCTGCTTACCGCATAGGCTGGGCGATGCCGGGACGTTATCGCGACCAGGTAGAGAAACTGAAATTCCTGAATACGCTGACCACACCGACCATTCCGCAGCTGGCGATCGCTGAATATCTGGAGCATGACGGTTACGAACATCATCTGCGTCACATCCGCAAAATCTATGCGCAACAGGCCAACATCATGCGCGCAGCGGTCAAACGTTTCTTTCCGGAAGGGACGCAGACCTCGGAGCCGAAGGGTGGTTATGTGTTGTGGGTGGAGCTGCCGCCACAAGTCAATTCGATGAAGCTGTATGAACTGGCCTTGCAGGCAGGCATCACCATCGGTCCCGGTTATATGTTTTCCGCCACCAACGGTTACAACAATTTCATCCGCCTGAACTACAGCTACCCGTGGTCGGCCAGCATAGAAGATGCACTGAGGACAGTCGGCAAGCTGGCGAGTGACTGCATACGGCAAGCTGAACGTGCAGTTGCTGCACGTACCCGCGAAAACTATAATACTTAGCAAGACACAACAACACGGTAGCCTGGTCACTACTGTGCGCATGACGCTACAGAGAGAGCGCAGCGGAGACGGGATGTCCGATACCACATGTTTCGCATGCAAGCGAGGCCGGACATCAGCACATATGCATAAAAAGGAAGCCTGTCATCATGGCGAACGCAACAGCGCAACACGAGGACGAACTGGATCCGATCAAAGTCACCATCCTGCGACATCTGTGGGAAGCCGCACAAGAAGGCGACGGCAAAGCATGGTCGCTGGCCAAACTCAGCAAGCGCTCATGCGTAGCCATGAGTACCTTGCGTCGCACGCTGAGCGAATTTGAAGAAGCCGGTATCGTGGAAGTGACGAATCATGAAGACGGACGTATCTTTGCCACGCTCAGTACTGCTGGCCAGGAACTGTTCCCGACGCTATTCAACACCCAGTAAAAACC
>JBEBUE010000179.1:0-6318 GCA_040393485.1 Herminiimonas sp. | reverse complement strand
GTGTGACAGGACTGATCCGCGAGATCCTGTTTGCCCGTGCATTTGGCGCATCCGCTTATACCGATGCGTTCAATATCGCATTCCGCATCCCGAACCTGCTGCGCCGCCTTTTTGCTGAAGGCGCATTTTCGCAGGCCTTCGTACCCATCCTGGCGGAGTACAAAAGCCAGAAAGGCGAAGAAGCCACCAAAAGCCTGGTTGATCATGTAGCAACAGTCCTTATCTGGACCATGTTGCTGACCTGCCTGGCAGGTGTGATCGCCTCCCCGTTTATTGTTTACCTGATCGCGACTGGCCTGAAAGCCAAGTCCGAGATATTCGACGCGTCGGTCTGGATGACCCGGGTGATGTTCCCTTACATCGGCTTCATGGCTTTCGTCGCGCTCAGTGGCGGCATCCTGAATACCTGGCGCGAATTCAAAATCCCCGCGTTTACGCCTGTCTTATTGAATCTGTCCTTCATCGTGGCAACGCTATTCCTCGCGCCGCATTTGGATCAGCCTATCTATGCGATGGCGATAGCCGTCATTGTCGGCGGCGTACTGCAAATGGCGATCCAGATACCCGCCTTGCTCAAGATAGGCATGTTGCC
This sequence comes from Herminiimonas sp., assembly GCA_040393485.1. Classification (GTDB taxonomy): domain Bacteria; phylum Pseudomonadota; class Gammaproteobacteria; order Burkholderiales; family Burkholderiaceae_D; genus Oxalicibacterium. The sequence goes on along the minus strand of JBEBUE010000179.1, from coordinate 5,726 downwards.
GCGTATCTCACGCAATCCTTTCGCCAGTCTCGGTGATGCGGGCGTACGCAAAGTTCTGAGCAAAATGGGCCCTGCAGTATTTGCTGTATCGGCGGCGCAAATCAGCCTGATGATCAATACCAATATCGCATCGCGCCTCGAGAGTGGCAGCGTGTCCTGGCTCTCGTATGCAGATCGCCTGATGGAATTCCCGACTGCACTGCTGGGTGTGGCGCTGGGTACGATCCTGTTACCCAGCCTGTCGAAAGCCAATTTCGAAGGTAATACTGAAGAATATTCATCCTTGCTGGACTGGGGCTTGCGCCTGACTTTCCTGCTGGCCCTGCCATGCGCGGTCGGCCTTGCCACGATTTCTGAGCCTCTGACGGCGACACTCTTCCACTACGGCAAATTCAATGAACTGTCGGTCGAAATGACATCGCGCGCCCTGGTCGCTTATGGTGTAGGCCTGATCGGACTGATCCTGGTGAAGATTTTGGCGCCTGGCTTTTACGCACAACAGAATATTAAAACGCCGGTCAAAATCGCCATCGGCGTATTGATTGCAACGCAATTGATGAACATGATCTTCGTGCCGTGGATCGCCCATGCCGGCCTGGCGCTGTCGATCGGACTGGGCGCCTGCCTGAATGCTGGTTTCCTGTACTGGGGCCTGAAACGCCGCGGCATTTATAACGCCCTGCCCGGTTGGCGCACCTTCTTTATCCGCCTCAGCGGCGCACTGTTCCTGATGGCGGGCGTGGCACTCTGGACCGCAGGCCAGTTCGATTGGGTCGCCTTGCATGCAACACCATTTATACGGATAGGCGCATTATTAATTGTCATGGCTGCGTGCGGAATCAGCTATTTCGGCGCATTATTAGCCATGGGATTTCGCTTTCGGGATTTCAAGCGCATTGCGCGCTAATCCAAGCGCATCGCCAGAGTCGGAACGAAGGTCTGCACAATCACGGCATCATCGCTATGATGGAGGCATATGACGATCCAATCTCTAGAGTATTTTTCCACGCTGGTGCAGCAGGACGACAGCATTCCATTGTTCGAAGCCGCACTCGCCATTGCACAGGATGCCGAGCCGAATCTTGATTTGGCCGCATCGCAAGCGGAAGTCGATACGCTTGCAGTCAAACTCAAACAACGTTTGCCGGATGACGCATCCACGCTGCAAAAGCTGCGTATGCTGAATCATTATTTCTATAATGAGCTGGGCTTCAGCGGCAACGTCAACGATTACTACAACCCCGACAATAGTTACCTGCATCGCGTCATCGATACACGACGCGGCATTCCGATTTCACTCGCCGTTCTCTATATGGAACTGGCACAGCAAATCAATCTGGACGTGCAGGGCATTTCCTTTCCCGGCCACTTCCTGATGAAACTGGCTGTGCAATCCGGTCAGGTCGTGCTGGATCCATTCAACGGTGCCAGCCTGTCGCGTGAGGAATTGGAAGAACGGGTCGAGCCTTACATCATGCAGCAAGACTTCCCCGATGACTTCCAGCTCACCGCCTACCTCGATGCTGCCAGCCCGCGTGACATCCTGGTGCGCATGTTGCGCAACCTGAAGACGCTCTTCATGCAGCAGGAGCGCTGGCAACGTTTGCTCGAAGTGCAGGAAAGATTATTGATTTTATTGCCGCATGAAATTGCCGAGCGACGGGATCGTGGCATTGCCTACATGCATCTGGAATGTCCGCAAGCGGCCTTGCTGGATCTGGAAGCCTATGTCAAACACCGGCCTTATGCGATGGATACGGCGGAACTGCGGGCGCAATTCGCGAAACTGCGTGACGACATCAGTCGTTTGAACTAAGCGCCACGGCACAATATAGCCTGCTGCCCGCCTGACAAGGACAACAGGCTGCTTGGCTTAAGCCTTGCTACGCGCTTCGATTGCTTCCCACTTCTCCAGCGCTTCCAGCAACAAACCATCAATTTCAGTAAAGCGCTGGTTCAGGCGTTTCACTTCATCCGGCTGTTGCGTATACAAACTCGCGTCGGCCAGTTTCTCGGTAATCGCTTTTTGCTCGTCTTCCAATTGCGTGATCAAAGCTGGCAACGCTTCCATCTCGCGCTGTTCTTTGTAGCTAAGCTTCTTTTGCTTGGCCGCGGGTGCCGTGACTGGCGCAGCTTCCACTTTCACTTCAGCCTTGGCCACAGGTTTGGGAGCACCTGCCGGAACAGCGGCCGGACGCACACGCTCCCAGTCGCTATAGCCGCCGATATATTCGCGCCACAAGCCATTGCCTTCAGCGACGATGACTTCAGTCACAACATTGTCAAGGAAGGTACGGTCATGGCTGACCAGGAACACGGTGCCTTTATAGTCTTCCAATAATTCTTCCAGCAATTCCAGCGTGTCGATATCCAGGTCGTTGGTCGGTTCATCCAGCACCAACACATTGGCTGGCTTGGCAAACAAACGCGCCAGCAGCAAGCGATTCCGTTCGCCCCCTGACAAGGACTTAACCGGTGAACGCGCACGTTCAGGCGCAAACAGGAAGTCATTGAGATAAGTCATCACGTGCTTACGCTGACCGTTGATCTCTACCCAATCGCTACCCGGCGCAATCGTATCGGCCAGGCTCGCATCTTCGTTCAGTTGCGCACGCATTTGATCGAAGTATGCAATCTGTAATTTGGTACCTTGTTTGACGGTACCCGAATCAGGCTCTTCCTCACCCAAAATCATTTTCAGCAAGGTAGTCTTGCCTGCACCGTTCAAGCCAATCAGGCCAATCTTGTCACCGCGCAGCAGGGTTGCACTAAAGTCACGCACGATGACTTTGTCGCCATAGCTCTTGTTGATATTTTCCAGCTCGGCGACGATCTTGCCCGAACGATCACCGGAAGATACATCCAGCTTGACCTGTCCTTGCTGCTCACGACGCGCACTGCGCACCAGACGTAAGGCCTCAAGACGACGCACACGACCTTCATCGCGGGTACGACGGGCTTGTACACCTTTACGTATCCATACCTCTTCCTGCGCCAGGAATTTATCGAACTTGGCATTTTCAACTTCTTCAATTTCCAGTTGCTCTGCCTTTCGCACCTGATACGCACTGAAGTTACCCGGGAACGACAGCAAGCGACCGCGATCCAGTTCGATGATGCGGGTCGCCACGTTATCCAGGAAGCTACGATCATGGGTGATGAACAGAACGCTGCCTTTGAAATCGCGCAACAAACCTTCCAGCCACATGATGGAAGTGAAATCCAAATGGTTAGTTGGTTCGTCCAGCAACAACACGTCAGGCACACTGACCAGCGCGCAAGCCAGCGCCACGCGTTTTTGCATACCGCCTGACAGCGTACCCATCAGCGCGTCCTTCACCAGATTCAGGCGATCCAGCGTTGCTTCGACCTTATTCGTCAAATTCCACGCATCTGCAGCATCCAGCTTGAGCTGGATCTCATGCATACGTTCCATCAACGCATCGTCGTTATCGCCACCGAACTGACCGGTCAGCGCATCATACTCAGCCAGCAAAGCCTGCATATCGCCCATGCCGGACGCCACTGCATCGAACACCGACATCTCAGGCGCAAAGTGAGGCTCCTGCTCGACGTAAGCGATCTTGATCCCTTGTTGCATGACAAACAAGCCATCATCCAGTTTGGAGCGACCTGCGATGATTTTCAGCAGCGAAGACTTGCCGGTACCGTTGCGACCGATCAAACCCACGCGCTCCGTGGTTTCGAGGGAAAACTCCGCGTGATCGAGCAAAGGAACGTGACCGAACGCGAGCTGCGCGTTCGAGAGTGAAATGACTGCCATAAATGCCTGAAGGTGTAAGGTCTGCGCGCGATTGCGGGCGACCAATTAAAAGAATGAAGACCGCATTGTACCGATAGCGGCAGCATTCCCGCTATTCTTTGCCATATCGTCAGCTATAATCGCGGTCGGAAGTAGCAAACTGTTGCGCACTTTCAAGCGTCTCGCCGTAGTTCAATGGATAGAACGAGTGCCTCCTAAGCGCTAGATACAGGTTCGATTCCTGTCGGCGGGACCATCCCCCCCCTGATCCAGCAGCCAAACGCTTGAGCAAGTCCTGTTGTAGCCTCAATACCAATTAATAGATCGACGCCTTCAAACGCTGCGGCAACTCCGCATCGTATTTATCTCCGTCTATCTCCGATCCACTCAGATCGCGCAAGATAGTACCGAGGCTAGGCAAGGAACTCCGTTCTATCTGCTGCTCCGCTTTCCATAAGCCTGAACGCAAGATCGCACGTGAGCATTGAAAGAAGACGGCTTCGACTTCTATTTTCAATACCGTGTGCGGCAATTTGCCCTCTATTGCGAAACGTTCTAGTAAGGCTGGATCGTTATGAATGCTGGCACGGCCGTTGACCCTGACTGTTTCACCTATGCCTGGAATCAGGAAGATGAGCGCGACACGCGGATCGCTGATGATGTTGCGCAAGCTGTCTATACGATTGTTGCCGCGACGGTCAGGCAACAACAATGTCTTTTCATTTTCCACGTGCACAAACCCGGCCGGGTCACCGCGCGGTGAAGCGTCCAGCCCATCCGGACCACTGGTCGCCAATACAGCAAAAGGTGCGGCCTCTATGAAGGCCTGGTAGTGCGGATGAATGTAGGTTATTTCTTTGTGTACCGAAGCGGCAAGCGGCTGGCCATAAATTCCCTCAAGCGCTGCCAGATCCGATATCTGATGAGACTTGTACTGTTCGTCCAATGAGCTACTCCATCCAAATTAAAATTATGACCTGCGACCTATTCTCAAGCATCGACAAATAATAGCGAAAATCTATAAAGTCATGATACTGGCCTATCGATGGTACATGCTTAACGACCACCAACAATGCAGGACATACGCTGCTGACAATCGTCAATTTTCATTTTTTGTTACAAATCAGCATATCCACTTACACAGTTTCGTTAGCACTTTCAGCCTGGAATGAGGTCTACTAAGGCAATCGGGATTTACAGGTCGGACGCCGCGCGCAAGGCAGTTCTACACCGTGCCAGCGCCAGATTAAATTCCCGGCTAACATTGTCCTTTAGTACAGGATTACCCTTGGAGTCATCATGAAAACAAATAAAACGGTCGTCGTCCTCGCCCTCGTTGCTGCCGCCCTGCTCGGCGGTTGTACGACCTACTATCCGAACGATAACGTGCGTCAATACCCGGCTTATCCGCAGGCAACTTACCCTGCGCAAGGTTATCCGGCTGCAGGCTATCCGCAACAGCAATACCCGAATCAAGGCTACAACCAGGGCTATTACAGAGGCACTGGCATTGTCGAGTCGATACAACCTATACAAGTCCGTAGCGAAGGCAGCGGCGGTGGTGCGCTGGCTGGCGGCGCAATCGGCGGCGTCCTGGGTAACCAGGTAGGCAAAGGCGGTGGTCGCGCCGTGGCAACTGCAGCTGGTCTGATTGGTGGCGCGTTGCTGGGTAACCAGATAGAGCGCAATAGCACGCCGGCACAGCAGTATTTCCAGGTGAATGTCCGTCTTGATAACGGCGGCTTCCAAACCTTTAACTTGCAAAATCCGAACGGCCTGCAAGTCGGCGAACGCGTCCACGTCGAAAACAACCAGATCTATCGCTACTAAGCTGTAGCCCTCTCCGGACAAAAGCCCGTTTCATGTAAATGAAGCGGGCTTTTTGTATGGGCCAGATATTTTCTGATGCACAACCGATGCCGGGCAGCCAACGGAAATGAAGAAAATTGGATTACAAGACAGG
>JBEBUE010000178.1:0-6320 GCA_040393485.1 Herminiimonas sp. | reverse complement strand
ATCATGCTGGCGGGTTCGATCTGGGTCATGTACCACATGAACCACAACATGATGCCGCACCTGATGGATCCTACCAATGAGCTGCACACTTCCGCTACATCCAACGCGATGTCGGGTGCAATGCAACAGATGAATCATAAGTAATGACTGATCAGTCTGCACAGACGAGCGGCCCGGTTTCGAAGGAAGCCGGGCCGCTTTCACGTTCGACCACCACCCTGGCGGTGCTGGCCGTGATAGCGCTCGTTTTATTTACTGGGCTGGTCGCCCTCGGCACCTGGCAGGTCTATCGGCTGCAGTGGAAGCTGGCGCTGATCGAACGTGTCGAGCAGCGCGTGCATGCTGCCGCTACACCGGCACCGGGTCCTGAGTTATGGCCGCAAGTCAGCGCGGCGAACGATGAATACCGCCATGTCAGCGTCAGTGGACATTTCCTGTACGAGCAGTCGGTCAAAGTGCAGGCGGTGACGGAGCTGGGTGCAGGTTTCTGGGTGTTAACACCGTTGCGTACCACCGACGGCAACATTGTCCTGATCAATCGCGGCTACATACCGGAACGCAGTACACCGGCGACAGGTGATCCGCAGCAAGTGGTGAGCGTGAGTGGCCTGTTGCGTATCAGCGAGCCGGGCGGTGGTTTCTTGCGGCATAACGATCCGGCGGCTAATCGCTGGTATTCGCGTGATGTGCAGGCAATCGCCGCGCAGCACCAGCTGGCACCGGTCGCACCTTATTTCATTGATGCGGAAGCGGACAAGCCGGTCGCTGCCAGTGCGCCTGCAGACCCGGCTGTTGCAGAGCCGGTCGCTGGATTAACCATCATCTCATTTCACAATAACCATCTCGTCTATGCACTTACTTGGTATGCTCTTGCCTTGATGGTGGCGGGCGCGGCTTTTTGGTTCAGGCGCGAAGAGCGCAAACGGTATAAAGTGCGCGCTACCGGCACCCGTGCTGACCGTATAGACCGAGAAACCGAAGATGTTGGGAAAAACCGAAGCTCCAGCGAATAAGGACGCCGTCAAAGAGCGGGACCGCTGGACAGCCGCGGATAACTCCGTAGGCCATAAGAACATGCAGCAGTTGATCCAGCTACGCTGGATCGCCGTCGTTGGACAAATTACAACGATCGCTGTGGTCTCCCTGGGCTTGGGTATTGAGTTACCAGTGCGGCACATGCTGGAAGTGCTGGTCTGCCTGATTGCTTTCAATATTGCCAGTCACTTGCGCTGGCACGAACGTCCCAAGGTTTCTAATAGTGAATTATTCCTGGCGCTGCTGGTTGACGTCGCCATCCTGACTGCGCAGCTCTACCTCAGCGGCGGTACCACCAATCCATTTATCTTCCTCTATCTGTTGCAGGTGATCCTCAGCGCGGTGTTGCTGGAAGCGTGGTCGACCTGGATCATTGTGGCGATCACCAGTGCTTGCCTGGTCGCCTTGTCGATACTCTCCAGCCCGCTCACGCTGCCTTACGATCACGAATACCTGGTCTTCAGCATGTATGTGCAAGGCGTGTTGATCTGCTTTTCGCTGAATGCCATCCTGCTGGCTTTTTTCATCACGCGTATCAATCGCAACCTGCGTACCGGTGCGGCGCAATTGGCCGACTTGCGCAAGCGCGCGACGGAAGAGGAAAATATCGTGCGCATGGGTTTGCTGGCTTCCGGTGCAGCACACGAACTGGGTACGCCGCTGGCGACATTGTCGGTGATCCTGGGTGACTGGCGTCGTATGCCCGAGTTCAGCAACAATCCAGAATTGCAGGACGAAATCGTCGAGATGGAAACGCAGCTTAAGCGCTGTAAAGCCATCGTCAGCAGCATCCTGCTGTCAGCGGGTGAGGCGCGTGGTGAGTCTTCAGTGAAGACGACACTCAGTACTTTCCTGAATGATTTGGCCGAAGAGTGGCGCAGCAGCCGCGCGATTACGCACTTTGAATATAAGAACCGCATAGAGCAGGACGTACCTGTTGTATTCGATTCGGTATTAAAACAAATGATCTGCAATGTATTGGATAATGCGGTCGAAGCTTCGCCGCATTGGCTGAGCCTGGAAGTGTCACGCAAGGAAGACTTGCTGACTTTGCTGATTACCGATGCAGGCCCTGGATTTGCACCGGGCATGTTGTCGCAGATAGGCAAGCCATATCAATCGACCAAAGGACGTCCCGGCAGCGGCCTGGGCTTATTCCTGGTCGTGAATGTCGCACGCAAACTGGGTGGCACTGTCGCTGCCCGTAACCGTGCAGAGGGTGGTGCAGCCGTTGAGCTGACTTTACCGCTCTCTGCTATCAGTCTCGACGAGGATGATGAACATGTCGGCTGATAACCGCTCTGATAACAGATTATTGCTGATCATTGAAGATGACGCGGCCTTTGCCCGCACACTGGGTCGTTCCTTCGAACGACGCGGTTACACCGTGCTGCTCGCCGCCAACCTGGAAGAGGCGAGTGCCTTCTTGCGCGAGCATAACCCCGGTTATGCAGTAGTCGATCTCAAGCTGGAAGGAAACACTTCTGGTCTCGCTTGTGTACAGATGTTGCACAAACATGATCCGGCGATGCTGATTGTGGTGCTGACCGGCTTTGCCAGTCTTAACACGGCGGTAGAAGCAATCAAGCTCGGTGCCTGCCAGTACCTTGCCAAGCCATCAAATACCGATGACATCGAAGCAGCCTTCGGTCATGTGGCTGGTGCGGTCGAGATAGAAGTGAGTACGCGTTCGACTTCGATCAAGACGCTGGAATGGGAGCGCATACATGAAGTGCTGGTCGAGACTGACTTCAATATTTCTGAAGCAGCACGACGGCTCGGCATGCACAGGCGGACACTGGCGCGGAAGCTGGAAAAGCAGCGCATCAAGTAGTCGTCCTATATTGCCCTCGCATAGATAATTCGGGGACTTGTCTGTATGACAGCTTATTCGCAAGCGCTGACAAGCTTTCCGGATTTCCTTTAAGCTTCTGCTATGTCATCCGCAGATTCTTCTACTCCCGCCGCAGTTTCCGCTGTTCAGCCCAAGTATCTAAACACCTCAGCCTTGCTCCTGATGGCATTGGCTTCAGGCCTGTGCGCAGGCGGTAATTATTTCAACCAGCCTTTATTACATTCGATCTCCCTTAGTCTTAACGTCAGTGAAACGACGGCAGCCCTCACGGTGACGATGGCGCAGGTTTCGTATGCCCTGGGTCTGGTTTTGTTGGTGCCACTGGGCGATAAGCTTGAACGACGCGGTCTGGCAGTCACGCTGATGTTGCTGGCAGCGGCGGGACAATTCATTAGCGGCTTCTCTGTGAGTATCGCGATGCTGTCTGTCGGCATCATCATGGCGGGTTTGTTTTCCGTCGCGGCGCAGATCATGGTGCCGATGGCGGCCACCTTGTCTGATCCTGCGCGCAGTGGGCGTGCGGTTGGCCTCGTGATGAGCGGTTTGCTGATCGGTATCCTGACCGCACGTAGCCTCGCAGGATTATTGTCGGAGCTGGGTGGCTGGACTACCGTGTATCGGGTTGCAGGTGTCATCATGTTGCTGGTGGCGCTGACTTTGTGGCGTTTGCTGCCGCCTTCGCGCAATCCGGCGCAGGTAAGTTATCTTCAGGTGCTGCGTTCGATGGCGACCCTGATTGGACGTTATCCGCGTCTGCGCAGTCGTTCACTGATGGGAGCGCTGACTTTCGCTTCGGTGAGCGTACTGTTTTCCACGATGGCTTTGTTATTGTCGGGGCCGAACCACGGATTGAGTGATGCCAGCATCGGGCTGGTTGGTCTGGTTGGTATTGCCGGTGCCTTGATGGCGAGTGTGGCCGGGCGTCTGGCGGATAAAGGCTTTGGTGTAAGCACCAGCATCGCTTGCCTGTTATTGCTGTTGGTGGCTTGGATTTGTTTCTGGCTGGGCAGCACCAGCCTGATGTGGTTCCTGGTCGGTATGCTGGTGATCGATCTGGCACTGCAAGGTTTGCACATCACGAATCAAAGCGTGGTCCTGCAACTGGAACCACAAGCGCGTTCACGCCTGAATGCGGTGTACATGACGAGTTATTTCAGAGGCGCAGCATCGGGTTCTGCACTTGGTTCATTGGCGTGGCGTCTCGGTGGCTGGCATGCGATCTGTATCGTCGGCGTCGTGCTGACCTTGCTGGCGGGGATAGTGTTTTTGTATGATCGCAAACTGGCACGCGCAGAATTAAAATCAGCAAATTGAGTATGAGTATTTATTCAAACAAACATCTTTCCACCGTCGATAGCACTGAGTTCGCGCTGCTGACCGAGATCTGGGAGCAGTCGGTGCGTGCGACGCATGACTTCCTGAGCGAAGCAGATATCCAGGATATCAAGCCAAAGGTATTGAACGATTATTTGTCGCTGATGGCCTTGCGTGCATATCGTGATGACGCTGGCAACATACACGGATTCATAGGTGCATTGAACGGCAAGATAGAGATGCTGTTCATCGCACCCGACAGTCGAGGTCGCGGCATAGGCAAGGCGCTGGTCAGTTACGCAGTTGCAATCATGGGCGCGTATGAGCTCGATGTGAATGAGCAAAACCCGCAAGCGCTGGGTTTTTATCAGCGCATGGGGTTCCAGGTAGTAGGGCGATCAGCGCTCGACGGGCAAGGTAATCCTTTTCCCTTGCTGCATATGAAAATAGCAGCCACCTCAGCGTAGAACATTCAGCTTCAATAGTTTCAGGGCACTTCTGCCCAGACTCCAGTGCGCGCGGTAGTCGGCGCAATTTCGCGCAAAATCCAGCGCAACGGGATCGCATGTGCCTGCCACCAGCCGCCGGTGATGTGGAAGCGCCATATGCGTTCCGCACCAGTCAATGCGGCAGCTTCTTTCGATTGCCACAGCACTTCGGTCCGGCCCTGCAGGTGCAATAAACCACCACTGGCGTAGTCGATAAAGAGCAGGGCAGCGCGCGGTTCCAGCAACATATTGCCGAGCGTATTGAAGTACTTGTTGCCGTTGAAGTCCGGTATCGTCAGTGTGTTGCCGTCAATACGGATGAAGCCCGGCATGCCGCCACGGTGCGAAATATCCGGCCCGCCCATACTCGTTTCATGCGCTCCCGAAGTAGTCGCCACAAAAAGACTATCCGCGTTGTGTATCAGCTCGCGTGCATTCTCATCCAGTTCGGTAAAACTTTGCGCAGGCTGTGCAACTTCACCGGGCGGTGCTGTATACACATCGCGTAGTTGTATATAGCGCGGACAGTTGCCGAACGACTGCGTCACGCTGATGTTCACGCCTTCATCACCTGTCTGCTGTATCACGCCGTTGGCCCGATTGCGTCTGCGGGTGTTGAAGTCTATGCCCAGCATGCCTACCTGCTTACCGCTTATAAATTGCTGCTTGCTGCTACCAGGCCAATGCGCATCTGCCGCGATGTGCAGATGCTGTGAGTGGGGTGACGAGACGAAACCTGCTGCGCCGGTCACGATATTGGCGACCGGCCAGCCACTGTCGTCAGTCGTTGCCAGCATCAGATAGGGCAACAACGGAAAGAATTGCCGGTGCTGTTCCGGCATGAAGTTGCGTATCGCTGCGGCAGGCGTACCACTGCCAGCCAGCGTATGCGCTTGCACTTCTCCAGTATGAAAGAGCTCCGGCTGGATGTTCATGCTGCTTCCGGTATCGCTGAGCGTGGCATTGCGATGAAGCCAGGCAGTTGCTCTATGCGCGCCAGCCATGCGCGTACCGCCGGATGGTTGTCGAGCGGAATACCGCCTTCTGGTGCATGTGCGATATAGGAATGGCAAGCCAGGTCGGCGATGGTCGGATGATCGGTCGCGAGGTAGTCCCGAGCCGTCAGGTGCTGTTCCATGAAGGCGAGTAAATCATGGCCGATTTCGACCGCACGGACCGGATCATCCTTGCCCGCTTTCCATAGACGATAGATACGCGCATTGGCCGGACCATAACGCAGTTCGCCCGCTGCGATCGATAGCCAGCGTTGTACTTGTGCCGCAGCGACTGCATCTTCGGGTAGCCACTGGCTATCGGTAGCGTAGCGTTTCGCCAGGTAAACCAGGATGGCATTGCTATCGCTCAGCACCAGGTCGCCATCGCACAGCACCGGAATTTGTCCGATTGGGTTGAGTTGACGGAAGTCAACGGAAGCGCGCACCGTCGCATCGGCGTTCACAGCTTCGTATCGGATGTTGAGCAGGTTGAGGAAGAGGGCGACGCGATGGCAGTGGCCTGAGAGGGGTACGCCATAGAGTTTGATGTTTGGGGTGGTCATGATTTACTCCTTCGTTAGTGGGTGATGAGATCTTATGTATTCCGTAAAATGATGTAAATTAGGTGAAATT
>JBEBUE010000177.1:0-6350 GCA_040393485.1 Herminiimonas sp. | reverse complement strand
CCAAGCACTCCACGCGGCATTGTATCCTCTGCGTAACGATATTCCAACTCTACTGCGCGTAAAAACAACGTTTTAATCTCTTCGCGGAATTGCGGCGTCCACAAATGCGGATTTTCGAGCTTGATCGTGTTGATCAAATCGATGCCGAAGTTGCAGTGCATCGACTCATCACGCAGGATGTATTGATACTGCTCTGCAGCACCCATCATCTTGTTTTGACGACCGAGCGCAAGAATTTGTGCGAAGCCTACGTAGAAGAAAAGGCCTTCCATCAGGCATGCGAACACGATGAGCGAGCGCAGCAATTTCTGATCGTTTTCGGTAGTGCCGGTTTTGAATTCAGGATCGGTCAGCGTTTCGATGAATGGGATCAGGAACTGATCCTTGTCGCGAATCGACTCAACTTCATTGTAAGCATTGAAGATTTCGCCTTCGTCCAGGCCCAGCGATTCGACGATGTACTGGTAGGCGTGGGTATGAATAGCTTCTTCAAACGCCTGGCGCAGCAAGTACTGGCGGCATTCCGGCGCTGTGATGTGGCGGTAAGTACCTAGCACGATGTTGTTGGCAGCCAGCGAATCGGCGGTAACGAAAAAGCCCAGATTACGCTTCACCAGGCGACGCTCGTCTTCGGTCAGGCCGTTCGGGTTTTTCCACAGTTCAATATCGCGCTGCATATTGATCTCTTGCGGCATCCAGTGGTTAGCGCACCCAGCCAGGTATTTATCCCATGCCCATTTATATTTGAACGGAACCAGTTGGTTGACATCTGTTTGCCCGTTGATGACGCGCTTGTCGGCAGCATCCATACGGCGGGTCGGATCAACTGCGGCAGCGTTTTTTGCTACGAGTGCCGGATCCAGTGCTACATCCTGTTGTGCCTGCACGCGTTGTGCGGCTGCATCACGCACTTGCTGCAAAGCCGGTTGCAATGCTGGTTGCGCGGTCGGCGCAGGTGCTGCCGGAGTTACTTCTTCATCCCAACTTAGCATGACTTATTTCCTTATTCGTATTCTGCGGGTGTCGTTACACCGTCATTGCAGAACAAAAGCTCATAGTCCTTTGTCTGCTTTCCTTACATCTAGTTCAATCTTGCGCTGATAAGCCGGTTTCAATCCGGCTTATCAGCGGCTTGCTTACCGCTTATTGGCAAGCTTCGCATTCTTCAAATCCTGCATCACCAGGACGCAACATGCAAGCAGGACCGTCTGTTTCTGCCGCAGCTTGTGAGCCAGCAGATGGAGCTCCGGAATCGACTGCATTCAGGGCGCCGGTTTTGGACGTCGATTTTTCAGTATGTGTTGCACCCATGGTACGCAGGTAGTAAGTGGTTTTCAGGCCACGCAACCATGCCAGTTTGTAAGTGTCATCCAGTTTTTTGCCGGATGCGCCAGCCATGTAGATGTTCAGGGATTGCGCCTGATCGATCCATTTTTGACGACGCGATGCTGCTTCCACCAGCCACTTAGGCTCAACTTCAAATGCCGTCGAGTAGATGTCGCGCAGGTCTTGCGGGATGCGGTCGATCTTGGCCAGGCTGCCGTCGAAGTATTTGAGGTCAGAAATCATGACTTCATCCCACAGGCCACGTGCTTTCAGGTCACGAACCAGATATTCATTGATCTCGGTGAACTCACCCGACAGGTTCGATTTAACGTACAGGTTCTGGTAAGTCGGTTCGATACATGCCGAAACGCCGATGATGTTCGAAATGGTTGCGGTTGGTGCAATCGCCACGCAGTTCGAGTTACGCATACCGTATTGCTTGATGCGTTCACGCAACGGTGCCCAGTCCAGGGTTTCGGTCAGGTCGGCTTCGAGGTAACCGCCGCGCTCTTCTGCCAGCAGCTTCAGCGAGTCTTGCGGCAGGATGCCACGATCCCACAGCGAACCGCGGTAGGAACTGTAACGGCCACGTTCCTCAGCCAGCTCGGTCGATGCGTAGTAAGCGTAGTAGCAAACGGCTTCCATCGAACGATCAGCGAACTGTACCGCTTCATCCGAAGCGTAAGGAATGCGCATCATGTGCAGGCAGTCCTGGAAACCCATGATGCCGAGGCCGACCGGACGGTGACGCAGGTTGGAATCACGTGCTTTTTTGACAGCGTAATAGTTGATGTCGATCACGTTATCGAGCATGCGCATCGCGGTACGGATGGTCTTTTGCAGCTTGACGTGATCCAGCTGGCCGTCTTTCATGTGGGCAGGCATATTGACCGAACCCAGGTTGCAGACTGCGATTTCCGAATCGTTGGTGTTGAGTGTGATCTCAGTGCACAGGTTCGAGCTGTGAACCACGCCCACGTGTTGCTGTGGCGAACGGATGTTGCAAGGATCTTTGAATGTGATCCATGGATGGCCGGTTTCGAACAGCATGGACAACATTTTGCGCCACAGGTCGAGCGCCTGTACTTTTTTGAACAGTTTCAGTTCGCCGCGCGCTGCTTTGGCTTCATAGCCGGTATAAGCCTCTTCGAACGCTTTGCCGACTTTATCGTGCAGGTCAGGCGCATCGGATGGCGAGAACAGGGTCCATTCGCCTTTTTCCATGACGCGTTTCATGAACAGGTCAGGAATCCAGTTAGCGGTATTCATGTCATGCGTACGACGACGGTCATCGCCGGTGTTTTTACGCAGGTCGAGGAATTCCTCGATATCCATGTGCCAGGTTTCCAGGTAAGCACAGACTGCACCTTTGCGTTTGCCGCCCTGGTTAACCGCAACCGCGGTGTCATTGACTACTTTCAGGAATGGAACCACGCCTTGCGAACGGCCATTGGTACCTTTGATATGCGCGCCCAGCGAGCGAACCGGAGTCCAGTCATTGCCCAGGCCGCCAGCATATTTAGCCAGCAATGCGTTTTCCTTGATGGCTTCGTAGATACCGTCCAGATCATCCGCAACGGTGGTCAGGTAGCACGACGACAATTGCGAACGTTGGGTACCGGAGTTAAACAGGGTTGGTGTCGAGCTCATGAAGTCGAAGCTGGACAGCAGGTTGTAGAACTCAATCGCGCGCTCTTCGCGGTTGATTTCGTTCAGTGCCAGGCCCATCGCCACGCGCATGTAGAAAGCTTGTGGCATTTCAATACGGGTATCGCGGATGTGCAGGAAGTAACGGTCATACAGGGTTTGCAGGCCTAGGTAACCGAACTGCAGGTCACGCTCAGGAACCAGTGCATCGCCCAGTTTTTTCAGGTCGAACTGGCCAAGTTTGGCATCCAGCAATTCTGCTTCGATACCTTTTTTGATGAATTTCGGGAAGTATTCGACGTACTGCGCAGGTGCGTCAGCTTGTGCCACTTCCTGGCCGAATACCTCTTTACGAATTGTGTGCATCAGCAAACGTGCGGTTACGGTGCTGTATGCAGGGTCTTTTTCCATCAGCGCGCGGGCAGCCAGGATGGCAGACTTGTGCAACTCTTCAACCGGTACGCCGTCGTATAGATTTTTAACTGTTTCATGCAGGATCGCTTCGGCATCCACGTGCTTTTCCAGACCCAGGCAGGCGGCATTGATCAGGTCACGCACTTGATTCATGTCCAGCGGACGACGCTGGCCGTCTTCGGTCACGTGCAATTGATGTGTTTCTGCGACTGGCTTAGCGGCTTGCTGCTGCGCACGCTCTTCCATACGCTTGGCGCGGTACAAGACATAAGCACGCGCGACATCATGTTCACCGGAGCGCATCAGCGCCAGTTCAACCTGATCCTGGATGTCTTCGATATGGAAGGTACCACCGGCTGGCTGGCGACGTACCAAAGCGTTGACGACATTCGAAGTCAGTTGCTCAACCAGTTCACGCACACGTGCCGACGCCGCACCCTGGCCACCGTTGACAGCCAAAAACGCTTTGGTTACTGCGATGGAAATCTTCGATGGCTCAAAACCAACGACTGCGCCATTACGACGGATGATGCGATGTTCACCCAGACCAACGGTCTGTGCATTAGAAGTCGACGGTGCCACCGCGAGGGACGCGACGTTGCCAATTTCTGTCGGTGACTTGGCTGAAATTTCTTGCGTAGAGAGCATTACGACTCCTTCAATAGGGATTGCTGGCAATATTGCCGTACTTTTTTTAAGAGGGAAAACCGACTACTGCCGGTTTCACGAAATTGTTTTGGCTGGATAACAGTGGCAAATCAATACCAAGGTCACAGCTTAAAACGCAGGTATCTGCGTTGAACGCCCATGCCGACACTATTGTTTTACTTATATATGGCATCTGCCCAGAGCCCTTACTTCATATGAATTAACAAATTGCTTGAAGGTGCATCTACCTGAACAAACCTAAGGCGAGACCGAAAACTCACTACATCTAGTGCGAAAATCACGATCCGCACTAATTCTAGTGCGCGAAACGCGAGGATGCAATGAATATTTCAGCTGTTTTCGATATATTTTTTTATAGGAATATATGGGATTGCAACGCTGCATTTTTTACATTAGGCGGAAAGCCAAATCTGGTGCGGCCTCGCCTGCATTTGCCTGTTTTTGCAGCGAACGATAGCGCACCTGATACTCCTCCCAATCGAAAAAAGGCCCCGGATCCGTTTTGCGACCGGGGGCTATATCTTCATGTCCAGTGACATGCTGCAGCGGGTAAGCCGCTTTAAGCGCCACCGTCAAAGCAGCCAGCGCGCTGTACTGCGCATCTGCAAAGGCTGCGAAGTCAGTGCCTTCCAACTCGACCCCGATTGAAAAATCGTTACAACGCTCCTGCCCGCAGAATGACGATACGCCGGCATGCCAGGCCCTGTCATGCGCCGAAACAAATTGCATCACAGCACCATCGCGCCGGATCAGGAAATGCGCAGAAACGCGCAAAGGTCGCAACTGATCAAAATAAGGGTCGGCATCATAATCTAATTTGTTCAGGAACAGATCAGCAATATACGGGCCGCCAAACTGCGCCGGCGGCAAGCTGATGTTATGTATCACCAGCAATGCAATTTCTGTTCCTTGTGCGCGTGCGTCAAAATTGGGCGAAGGCAGATGCTGCGCGCCGACGGCCCATCCTGCGGCATCGATCTGAAACTGGGGCGATGATGTAGCCAAAGTCTTATTCCGGTGCATTAATGTCCAGCCGCTGCATCCGATAACGCAGCTGGCGGAAGCTAATGCCGAGCAATTCGGCAGCCTGGGTCCGGTTGAATTGGGTCTTGCTCAAGGCGCGCCGGATGATTTCGCGCTCAACATCATCCAGGTGATCTGGCAAAGAACCGGGTATATCGTTTATGCCTGTCAACGGCTGCACATCCTGCGCAGCGGCCTGAGGTGCGACCAATTCGGCAGCCGATTCATCTACCAACGGTGCGACCGCAGCTTTCGGTGTGTGCGCAGCTTTCAGCACCAAATCCGTTACTTCGATCAAACCATCGTTGGCGAAGGCCAGTGCACGTTCCAGTATATTTTCCAGTTCACGCACATTGCCGGGGAAGGAGTATTCCAGCAAAGCGTCGAGCGCCGCCGGTGCCAGCTTGACCTGTCCGGCATCCAGGCGAGCCAGGATGGCTTGTGCCAGCAAGGCGATGTCGTCGAGGCGCTCGCGCAACGGCGGCAAATTCAATTCAATGACATTCAGGCGGTAATACAAATCCTGGCGGAAGGTACCGCGCCCCACGCAATCGAGCAAGTTTTGATGGGTCGCACTAATAATACGCACATCGACGGGTTCCTCTACCGTCGCACCGACCTTGCGCACACGACGTTCCTGGATGGCACGCAGCAACTTCACCTGCATCGCCAGCGGCAAGTCAGCCACTTCGTCCAGCAACAGGGTGCCGCCGTTCGCTGCCTGGAAGAAGCCATCCCGGTCATCAACGGCACCAGTAAACGCCCCTTTGCGGTAACCAAAGAATTCCGCCTCCATCAGCGCTTCCGGTATCGCACCACAGTTAACCGCGACAAACGGCTTGTCGCTGCGCCCGCTTTGCGCATGGATGTCGCGCGCAGCCAATTCCTTACCGCTGCCAGATTCGCCACTAATGGCAACTGGCGCCATGCTACGTGCTAGGCGCGCAATTTGTGCCCGCAACGCCTGCATCGCTTCCGACTGCCCCATCAAACGCAGCGCCGGCGACGTCGCCACTTTGGCACTCGGCTGTTCATCGACCTGATTAATACGCAAGGCGGAACGCACCATGACACGCAACTGCTCCAGTCCGACTGGTTTCGACAAATAGTCGAAGGCACCAGCTTTCAAGGCCACCACTGCATTGTCGGCGCGGCCAAAAGCGGTAATGACAGCGACCGGAGTATTTTTATACTGCGCGGTAATTTCCTGTACCAATTCGATGCCCAGGCCATCCGGCAAACGCATATCGGTCAATACCAGCGCATATTCA
>JBEBUE010000176.1:0-6361 GCA_040393485.1 Herminiimonas sp. | reverse complement strand
GAACTGGGGCCGGGGGCTGCGCTGGCGCGTATGCTCAAGACGCGTCATCCACATATTCAATGCCGCTCGCTTGCAGAGTTCCGCTCACTGGCAGGGATCAGGAAATGGGTCGAGCAGTATGCTGATGCCTGAGTCTGCTTAGCCACCCCAGGCGTTTTCAAAACAGATGTCAGCTATCGCCTTACGCTTATCCCAAGCTTCGATTTCCAGCATGGGGGCGGGATAAAATTCCGTGGTCTGGCCCAGACACAAAATGGCAATAGGCTGACTCCCTTCCGGCATTTTGCACATTAGGCGCAATGTTTCCGGATCAAACAAGGACACCCAGCCCATGGCGATTCCTTCGGCTCGTGCTGCCAGCCACATATTCTGTATCGCACAGCTTGCGGAAGCGAGATCCATTTCGGGCATGGTACGACGGCCAAAAATGTACTTCTCGCGATGATCGGTGAGGCCGACCACCAGCACTTCCGCACAGGTCAAAATTCCTTCTACTTTCAGCCGCATGAATTCACTGGAACGTTGCTCCAGGGCGTCTGCAGTGGCCAGGCGTTCACTTTCTACATGCTGTTGAATTGCCTGCCGCAATGCAGTGTCTGTAATGCGGATGAAACGCCACGGCTGCATCAGGCCGACGCTGGGTGCCATGTGCGCAGCCTGGATAAAGCGCGCTAGCTGTCCTTCTTCTAATGGCGTCGGCAGGAAGTGACGCATATCACGTCGTTCGCGTATCGCTTTATAGACGGATGCAATCTCTGCATCTGAGAATTTATTTGGATTCATATCTGCTCTGGAGCATCGGGTGTACGCCTAGCCTAAGCGATAATTGCTGTGCGGGGAATAAAAAAAGCCGCTTCTGGGAAGCGGCTTTTTTGTGAAACAAAAGATCGATTACTTGATCTTGGTTTCTTTGTATTCAACATGCTTACGGACTTTAGGATCGAATTTCATGATCGCCATTTTTTCCGGAGTCGTACGCTTGTTTTTAGTCGTGGTGTAGAAGTGACCCGTGCCTGCGGTCGATTCCAGCTTGATTTTGTCGCGGCCTGATTTCGCCATGATTATTCCTTTATTCTGCTAGTTAGACTTTTTCGCCACGAGCGCGCATATCAGCCAAAACAGCATCAATGCCGATTTTGTCGATTACACGCAAACCGGCGTTGGACAGACGCAGGGAAACCCAGCGATTCTCGGACTCAACGAAAATACGGCGATTTTGCAAGTTAGGCAAAAAACGACGTTTCGTTTTGTTGTTTGCATGGGAAACATTGTTGCCGACCATCGGCCCCTTCCCAGTGACTTGGCAGACACGTGCCATATTTGTGCTCCTAAAGATTTCCGGAATTGGAAAAAACGTGAGTATAGCCAAAAATTCGAGTTTATTCAATGACTTGCGTGAAATAATTGTGTCTTTGTGTATTTCATATATTTAACAATTTGAAGTGCTCAGGTAACAAATGCCGTAGCTTCGGGAGATGCACAGGTTTACAGAGTGAAAATCGGTGCTGGACGGCTAATTGTTTGCCTGCCGTGATCCGATCGGTACTGGCTTACAACTGCCCATGTTCTGCGAAGGAGTAGACATTTTTGCCACCAATTACGAAATGATCGAGCACCCGGACGTCTACGAGCGCCAGCGCCTGCTTCAAGGTTTGAGTCAGGCTATGATCTGCAGCGCTGGGTTCGGGGACGCCTGAAGGATGATTGTGCGCCAGTAGTACGCTTGCCGCATTGTGCGTGAGGGCTTCCTTCACGATTTCGCGCGGATAGACACTGGTATGGGTGAGGGTGCCGCGGAAGAGTTCTTCGCAGGCGATCAGGCGGTTCTTGACGTCGAGGAACAGGACGACAAAGGCTTCATGTGTCTTGCTGCCTAGAACTAACTGCAAATACTTTTTTACCGTCTGTGGTGAGTTCAGTGCGATGCCAATTTGCATTTCTTCGCTGAGCGCGCGACGCGTAAGCTCCAGTACCGCCTGTAACTGCGCGTATTTGGCCGGCCCCAGGCCATTGAGCTTGCAAAAGTCGTCGAGACTGGCCGAGAACAGCTGCTGCAGCGACCCGAAGTGCCATAGCATGTCGCGCGCCAGATCGACGGCGCTTTTACCTGCAACGCCGAGACGCAGGAAAATTGCCAATAGTTCTGCGTCCGATAAAATTGCGGCGCCATGCTGGATCAGGCGCTCCCTGGGTCGATCTTGCTCCGGCCAGTCTGTAATTGCCAAAATTGCCTCCGTCTGGAAAGAAATATCGGTTTGATGGTCCCGCGGTGAGGCACTTGGATGCGGGCCGTTTCAATTATCAGAGGGCTTGAATGCGCAAGGTGGCTTAAAATAGCGTTAGTCGCGCAACCCGGAATTTTCCCATGTCAAACCAAGTACAGCCTGTCGTTACGGAAACTGCATACCTGACTTTGCATTACCGCCTTGCTTCCAGTGAGGGCGAGGATATCGTCAGTACCTTTGCAGATAATCCGGCTACCTTGCAATTGGGGCAGGGACAATTAGCACCATTCCTCGAGGCTTGCCTGCTGGGTTTGCCGGAGGGGACGCACCAGACATTTGATTTACCGCCGGAACGTGCTTTTGGTCCGCGCAATCCGGAGTTGCTGCAGCGCTTGTCACGCAATGTGCTGGATAAGAATTCCGTGCCGGGTGACGATTATGTGATCGGTGACCTGGTCGAGTTTGCGGCGCCCAGCGGCGGCAAGTTTGCAGGTGTCCTGCGCGAGATAGACGGCGAAACCGCCTTGTTCGATTTTAATCATCCGCTGGCAGGTCAGTCGCTGCAGTTCGAAGTGAAGATTATCGGCATACTGTAAGTAGTACAGTCGCCAAGTCGGATACAGACATACGATTCAGACGTTCTATTCAGACGTTCTATTATTTACCGGTCCCTGTAACTGTACAGACCGGGGCATCAAAGGATAAAGATGGATACCGAAATTTTACTTGCCCAACCCCGTGGTTTTTGCGCTGGTGTTGATCGTGCGATTGAAATCGTAGAGCGTGCGCTGACCGAGTTTGGCGCACCGATTTATGTGCGTCACGAGATTGTGCATAACGCCTATGTGGTCACTGATTTGCGCAACAAGGGCGCGATCTTTATTGAAGAGCTGGATGACGTGCCGGCTGGCAATACGGTTGTTTTTTCCGCGCATGGTGTATCCAAGGCGGTACAGGCAGAAGCTGAAAAGCGTGGACTGCGCGTGTTTGATGCAACGTGTCCGCTGGTAACCAAAGTGCATATCGAGGTGGAAAAAATGCGTCGCGATGGTCGCGAGATCATCATGATTGGTCATGACGGTCATCCTGAAGTTGAAGGCACCATGGGCCAGATCGAAGATGGCATGCATCTGGTCGAAACCGTCGATGATGTAGAAAAGTTGCAGGTGCGCAATCCGGACATGATTTCCTATGTCACACAAACCACTTTGTCGATAGACGATACGGCCGACGTGATCGCTGCGTTGAAGAGCCGCTTCCCGAATATCTCTGAACCGAAGAAGGCAGATATTTGCTACGCCACCACCAATCGTCAGGAGGCAGTGAAGTTCATGGCACCGCAGGTGGATATGGTCCTGGTGGTCGGCAGCCCGAACAGCTCCAACTCCAATCGCTTGCGTGAGGTCGCCGAGAAACGCGGTGTGCCGGCTTATATGGTCGATAATGCATCGCAAATCGATCCGGACTGGGTGCGTGGCAAACGGCGTATCGGCCTGACCGCTGGCGCGTCAGCGCCGGAAGTGCTGGTACAGGCTGTGATCGACCGCCTGAAAGAGTGTGGTGCACAAAGTGTGCGTACGTTGGAAGGTGTGGAAGAAAACGTGACCTTCCCGCTGCCCAAGGGGTTAAAGCGTTAATTGCCGCTACGCTAATGACTGATTTGTCTTAAGCATCTACGGATAAATTGAATGGCGACAGTAATGCATTCGGTATAATCGCCGCCAGCTTCTTCATCGTTTGCAGCTGTCTGTAAACGTTTATCCAGAGACGAACCGGAGACAATAAGATGATGATTCCTTCCCGAATTTCCCAGATCAAGACGATCATGATTCGTCCTTCCGAATAAACAGCTGTATACCGTGCGGCACCTTCGATTTGAATCAGGGTGCCGTTTTTGTTTTATCTGGAATGATTTTTGCGACAGCTATATGGTTAGAGCGGGAAGGCAAAGTGCCCGCCGGTCGCAAACGATGGGACACCATTCTTTAAGAGAGTTGGCAAAACATGGATATTTTCATCCAGCAAATTATTAATGGCTTGGTGCTGGGCAGCATGTATGCGCTGGTCGCACTCGGATACACGATGGTGTATGGCGTGCTTAACCTGATCAATTTTGCGCATGGCGATGTGCTGATGGTGGGGGCGATGGCAGGGCTGACCATACTCAAGATGCTCAACACCGTCGCACCGGACTTGCCCGGCATCGTCAAACTGATCATCGCCATCCTCGGTGCGATCCCGGTTTGCGTAGCGGTGAATGTGCTGATTGAACGCGTTGCTTACCGACGTTTGCGTAATGCGCCGCGCCTGGCGCCGCTGATTACGGCTATCGGTGTTTCCATCCTGCTGCAGACGCTGGCCATGATGATCTGGGGCCGCAGCCCGATTCCATTCCCGCAAGAAATGCCGACCGAGCCTTTACATATTATGGGTGCGCTGATTTCCCCGACGCAGGTCATGTTGCTGATCCTGGCAGCGGTGGCGATGGGCCTGTTGGTGCTGCTGATTGAAAAAACCAAGATGGGACGCGCCATGCGTGCGACTTCGGAAAATCCGCGTGTCGCCGGTTTGATGGGCGTTGATTCTAATCGCGTGATTGTGATGACCTTTGCGATTGGTGCTGTGTTGGCAGCCATCGCCGGGGTGATGTGGGCCGCCAATTATTCATCAGCGCAATTCGCGATGGGCTTTGTGCCAGGCCTGAAAGCATTTTCTGCCGCGGTACTGGGTGGTATCGGCAATATCTATGGCGCAATGCTGGGTGGCATCCTGCTGGGTCTGATTGAAAGCCTGGGGGCTGGTTATATCGGTGACCTGACTGGCGGTTTCCTCGGCAGCCACTATCAGGATATCTTTGCCTTCGTGGTTCTGATTATTGTTCTTACGCTGCGACCGTCCGGCATCATGGGCGAACGTGTGCCTGATCGCGCGTAAGGAGGGGATATGGCAAATTATTTCGATACCAAAAACAATCCACGCAAAGCCTATGGTGGTTTGCTGGTGATACTCGCGATTGCGCTGGTGTTTCCCTTCATTGCACAAAACTTCGGCAACTCGTGGGTGCGCATCATGGACTTTGCGCTGCTCTACATCATGCTGGCGCTGGGTTTAAATGTGGTGGTGGGTTTTGCCGGCTTGCTTGATCTGGGCTACATCGCTTTTTATGCCATCGGTGCTTATCTGACTGCCTTACTCGCGTCGCCGCAATTCGCGGTCGTACTCGAATCCTTCGTCAATCAATATCCACCTATCGGGGAAGCCTTGCTGTGGGTCTTTGGTCCCGAGATTGCGCAGAACGGCATACATCTGTCGTTGTGGGCGATCGTGCCGCTGGCGGCACTGGTCGCTGGTTTCTTCGGTGCTTTACTGGGTGCGCCTACGCTGAAACTGCGTGGCGACTACCTCGCGATTGTGACGCTGGGGTTTGGTGAAATCATCCGTATCTTCATGAATAACCTGAACGGCCCGGTCAATATCACCAATGGTCCACAAGGGATCAATATGATCGATCCGATCCGGATCTTCGGCGTTTCGCTCAATGGCGAAGCAGGTTCGCGCGCGACGGTGATGATAGGTGATTACGCCATGCCGTCGGTGAATGCCTATTACTTCCTGTTTCTGTTTCTGTGTATCGCGATTATTTTCATCTCAGTGCGTTTGCAGAATTCGCGCCTGGGTCGCGCTTTTGTCGCGATTCGCGAAGATGAAATTGCAGCCAAGGCCATGGGCATCAATACGCGTAACGTGAAGTTACTGGCCTTTGCCATGGGCGCGTCTTTTGGTGGCGTTGCGGGTGCGATGTTTGCCGCCTTCCAGGGTTTTGTCTCACCGGAGTCGTTCTCGCTGACCGAATCGATCGCTGTACTGGCGATGGTGGTGTTGGGCGGGATGGGACATATCCCGGGTGTGGTCCTGGGTGGCATCATCCTCGCCGCTTTGCCTGAAGTATTGCGGCACGTCGTCGAGCCTTTGCAAAAGAGCCTGTTCGGCGAAGTACTGATTGATGCAGAAGTCTTGCGCCAATTGTTGTACGGCCTGGCGATGGTCTTGATCATGCTATATCGCCCGGCCGGTTTGTGGCCGTCGCCGAAGAGCGAGGATAGGCCAACGACGGATAACGATACCGCCAAGAAATC
>JBEBUE010000175.1:0-6363 GCA_040393485.1 Herminiimonas sp. | reverse complement strand
CCGTGTTCTTTGGAGAACACTTCTTTCATCGTATATAAAGGACTGGTACCAATGTCGCCGTACACAATGCCGACAGCGGCCAGAGTCAATGCAGCGAGGCTGCTTTTTTTATCTGGTGAAGCCAAAGAGTGCTCTCTTTAGAAAGATGGTGCGTCGCACAATAGGATAAGCGACTCCATAATGCAAGAAAATATGACCAAGCGCATGCACAGTGTTGCACTAAAGTTGAATCTCGCCCAGTCCTAGTTTACAAACCGCCAAATTTTCGGTTTTAAAACCATTGTGCCATCGATATATACATCGATATCTCTGATCACACTTACCCTCACGCGCCGCATCGGTTATCCTTGCACCCACCTCTTGGTCAAGCAACCTCATCTAGAAATAACAATGGCAAATTACGTTTACACCATGAACCGCGTGGGCAAAATCGTCCCACCGAAACGTCAGATCCTGAAAGATATCTCGCTGTCCTTCTTCCCCGGCGCCAAAATCGGCGTACTCGGCCTGAACGGCTCCGGTAAATCGACCCTGCTGAAAATCATGGCCGGCATCGATACCGACATCATCGGTGAAGCACGCCCGGCGCCTAACCTCAACATCGGCTACCTGCCGCAAGAGCCGCAACTCGATCCGGAACAGACCGTGCGCCAGGCAGTAGAAGGCGGACTCGGTGAAGTATTTGAAGCCAAGGCCAAGCTGGAAGAAGTGTATGCCGCCTATGGCGAACCGGATGCTGACTTCGATGCCCTCGCGACCGAACAGGCGCGCCTGGAAGCCATCATCTCGACCTCCGCTGGCGACAATCCGGAACAACAACTGGAAATGGCTGCCGATGCACTGCGCCTGCCACCGTGGGACGCCAAGATCGGCGTCCTGTCCGGCGGTGAAAAACGTCGCGTCGCACTGTGCCGCTTGCTGCTGTCCAAACCCGACATGCTCTTGCTCGACGAACCGACCAACCATCTGGATGCCGAATCGGTAGACTGGCTGGAACAGTTCCTGCAACGCTTCCCGGGCACCGTCGTTGCGATTACCCATGATCGCTACTTCCTCGACAATGCAGCCGAATGGATATTGGAGCTGGATCGTGGCCATGGCATTCCATGGAAAGGTAACTACAGCTCGTGGCTAGAACAAAAAGGCGATCGCCTGAAGCAGGAAGAAGCCACTGAATCGTCGCGTCAGAAAACGATCGCCAAGGAATTGGAATGGGTACGCCAGAATCCTAAAGGCCGTCAGGCCAAATCAAAAGCGCGTCTGGCCCGCTTCAATGAGCTGTCCGAACACGAATACCAAAAGCGTAATGAAACACAGGAGATTTTCATTCCTGTGGCAGAACGCCTGGGTAATGAAGTCATCGAATTCAAGAATGTATCCAAAGCATTCGGCGATCGCCTCTTGATCGACAACCTGAGCTTCCGCATTCCTGCTGGCGCTATCGTCGGTATCATCGGCCCTAACGGTGCCGGTAAATCGACGCTGTTCAAAATGATCACCGGCAAGGAACAGCCAGACAGCGGTGAAGTCGTCATCGGTACTACCGCTAAAGTGTCTATCGTCGATCAGTCGCGCGATACATTGAATGATGGCAAAACCGTATTTGAAGATGTGACCGGCGGCGCCGACATCCTGACCGTAGGCCGCTTCGAAATGCCTTCGCGTGCTTATCTGGGGCGCTTCAACTTCAAAGGTGGCGATCAGCAAAAAATCGTCGGCAACCTGTCCGGTGGTGAGCGCGGTCGCCTGCATCTGGCCAAGACCTTGTTGATGGGCGGCAACGTCCTGCTGCTGGATGAACCGTCTAACGATCTGGACGTGGAAACCCTGCGCGCACTGGAAGACGCCTTGCTCGAATTCGCCGGCAGCGTATTGGTGATCTCACATGATCGCTGGTTCCTCGATCGTATTGCGACCCACATCCTGGCTTTTGAAGGCAACTCGCAAGTGACATTCTTCGATGGTAACTATCAGGAATATGAAGCGGACAAGCGTAAACGCCTGGGTGAAGAAGGTGCGAAACCTAAACGTATTCGCTACAAGCCTTTAACGACCTGAGCGTAAATTAAAACAGCTGCCGGGTGTGACAGCAAACCGTCACACCCGACACGCTGCTTACAAAACGTCTTACTTCTTCATTTCGTCTTTCTTCATCTCGTCTTTTTTCATTTCATCCTTCGCCATACCGTCCTTCTTCATCGCATCTTTGCCCATGTGGTCTTTCTTCATGGTGTCTTTTTTCATCGTATCTTTCTTCATCCCGTCCTTGGCCATACCATCTTTAGCCATGTGATCCTTCTTCATCCCATCCTTGGACATGCTGTCTTTTGCCATGCCATCGTGCGCCATGCCATCTTTCTTCATTGCATCCTGTGCAAATGCGGCACCGGACAGCATCAGGCAAGCGGACAAAACTGCAGTAGTGATGATTTTCATGATGTATTTCCTTTAAATAGTTGAAATGAACTGCGGTGGTGAAGCTTTCAGTGCAGCTGCCATCAGCTGCCTCCGAACCAGTTGTATCCCTGATCTTCCCAATAGCCTCCGGGATACGTATTTGTGACGAAAATAGCCTGTATGTGTTTGGGGTTCTTGTAACCCAGCTTGGTGGGCATGCGCAGCTTCATCGGAAAGCCATAGCGCGGTGGTAACTCCTGGCCGTCATAAGTGAGCGCCATCAAAGTCTGCGGGTGCAATGCGGTTGGCATATCGATGCTGGTGAAATAATCATCTGCACACTTGAAGCCAACATACTTGGCGCTGAGGTCTGCACCGACGCGACGCAGGAAATATGAAAACGGCACGCCGCCCCATTTGCCTATGGCACTCCAGCCTTCGACGCAAATATGACGCGTGACCTGATCGGTCTGCGGCAATTTACGCAACTGCGCCAGGCTCCATGGCTGGCGATCCGCAATCAACCCACTCAGTTCCAGACGCCATGCATCGCCGTCGACTTCCCGCACTTCGTCCTCGCCGTAATAGGCATTGAACGGAAAAGGCCGCGTAATCATCGAGTCCGGATAAGTGGGAGCCAGGCGGTTGGGATCAAATATCAAGGCTTGTGCCCGGTCATTGAATTGCGACACTTTCGTCAACGCCTGTTCTACCGCACTGTCGTCACTGATTGAGCAGCCGGTCAGCAAGGACAGGCCGCCCAGCGTCAATGTGCGTTGCAGAAAGGCACGACGTGACGGCTGGCTGACCTTGCGTATCGCATCTGCCAGCATGGCCTCGCCAGCAGCAGGAGTCGTTATTATTTTTTTCTTCAACATCATCTTCTCCTATCTGCTTCAGCGGCCACGTAACATCGCAAGCAATGTGCGCGGTACCAAGGCCACCATCACCAAATGCACCACAACAAAACCAAACAACGCCGACATGGCAAAGAAATGCACGCGACGCGCTGCTTCATAACCGCCCAGCAGCTCCCGCAACAAAGGAAACTGCACCGACTTCCATAACACCAGGCCGGATAGCACCATTAGCACCAGGTCCGCCACTACAAACAGGTAGGCACACTTCTGTACCGTGTTGTACTGACGAATATCGGCGTGTGCCAACTTACCTTTGAGCGCAGCGGCCATGTCCCGTAAAAATGCGCGTGGCGAGATGGGAAAAAACTGCCTGCGCATTCGCCCTGAGAGAATATTGATCGTCAGATAAAGAACACCGTTAACAAACAACAACCACATTGCAAAGAAATGCCATTGCAATGCACCACCCAGCCAGCCGCCGAGCGTCAGGCCAGCAGGAAACGAGAAATCAAAGAACGGCGATGCGTTATAAATACGCCAGCCACTACTAATCAGCAGGAACACGGCTATCGCGTTAATCCAGTGCGTGGCACGCAGCCAGCCCGGATGTATCGTCAAGTTATTGGTCGCCATCACTATCCCCTGGTCTGATTGCATTGCGCAGTACTGACGGCCTGCAATACATTGCCGTTCACGTCATCCTGAACAAATGCCACTGCTTGTAAATGTTGTCGCTTCCATTCAGCCGGTATCGTGATGCGCTGTTGCAGATGAGCGCCACCTTGCTGGAGCGGGATAGGACCAAACCACGCCCTTACCGTATCGTCATGCTGCAGGGTGACGCCGCTGTTTTCGCCGCGCAACACGTGAGAAACCAAAGCGCTTTCGCTGAGTGCGACATACAGCGCACCCGATACGGACTTTGCGTATGGCTTTACATCTGCGGTAATGACGAATTGGTTGGCATCTGTCGACATTGTTTTCAGACTGATGCCGAGCGGCGCAGCTTTGGCATTAATATCTTTGATCGTGCGCGGCAAATCGGTACGCCAGGCACGAAGCTCGTTGCCATTGACAAAAAACTGCGGGGTGTAGACGATGCGGTTTTTACGATTAGCCAGTAACTGGCTCTGGCGCTGGTCAAATGCCTTTTGTGCAAAGGGATCTTTCCAGCCTATTGCATCCCAGTAGCTGACATGTAGCGCGAGAGGAACGATCACAGCCGCTGCACCGACTTGCTGTTTTAGCTGGCTGAGTTGTTTATCCGCAGGCGGACAACTCGAGCAGCCCTCGCTGGTGTAAAGTTCCACCAGCGCCGCTGTTGCGACACCGCTATTAGCTTCACAGCTGGCTCCGGCGTAGGCCGGGATAGTGACGGACGCGGAACAGGCAACGATAAGGAAAGCGATCGGTTTCATGCTCACAACCATTTCAAAGATGATGTAAAAGGTAGTTCGCAATAAAAATGAATTTGGTTACAAGAAAAACGAATTAAATTTATTCTTTGCGAAATTTATTTTGCATATCGTGTTACCGAAAGCCCTGATGCAACGAATACCTAATAGAGATGAGCCAACGCGCAATGAATTGAGCGAGCTGCGCTTGCACGCGCTGATGGTTCAGGGCCTGGCCGGGGATGCGGCCGCCTATCGCGATTTCCTGCAGGTAACGGCGCAGCATTTGCGCGCCTTCCTGCGGCGTCGCCTGAGCCGCTGGCCGGATGAAGTGGAAGACCTGGTGCAGGAATCGTTGCTGGCTATCCATAACCAGCGCATGACCTATGACGTCGATGCGCCGTTGACCGCCTGGATGTACGCGATCGCAAGGTACAAATTAATAGACTGGTTGCGACGCCATGCGCAGCGTGACAAGTTGAGCGATCCGCTGGATGACGAAAATGAGTTGTTTTCGACTGCCGACAGTGATGCGCGCGAAGCACAGCGCGATCTCGGCAAAGTACTCGCTCTGCTGCCGGAACAGCAACGCGCGGCGATCATCCATACCAAACTGGATGGCTGGTCCGTACGCGAGACGGCCAGCGCATTGAATATATCGGAAGCGTCCGTCAAGGTCGCGGTCCATCGCGGGCTCAAAGCGCTGGCGATCAAATTGCAGGATGAGATATGAAAACAGATGACTTGATTAATATGCTGGCCAGCGGGCCTGATGTAGCGGCACCGCAAGTGCCGCTACAGAAATTTGCCATGATCGTTTCGAGCGGCGTCCTGCTCAGTGTCATCCTGATGCTGTCCGTGCTCGGCCTGCGTCCCAATATGGGTGAACTGGCCATGCTGCCGGCGTTCTGGATAAAAATGGCGTTCGTCGTAGCGCTCGCGGTATGCGGCTGGGTGGCGGTCACACACCTGGCCACGCCAGGCGCCCGCACCAGGCAACTGCCGTTACTGATCGCCTTACCTATCGTACTGATATGGTTGCTGGCAGCGGTGTCACTGCTCAATGCTACGCCGGAACAGCGCGCTGATCTGTTCTGGGGCGATACCTGGCACTATTGTTCGTGGCTCATTGCGATCTTGTCTGCGCCTATTTTTATTGCGATCTTGCGTGTGATGCGTCAAATGGCACCAACCCGCTTGCGTCTGGCTGGCGCAGGCGCAGGCTTTGCGGCGGGTGCCGCAGCGACGCTGATTTACTCATTCCATTGTCCGGAAATAGCCGCACCGTTTATCGGCTTTTGGTATGTGGTCGGCATCTTGATTCCCAGCATCATCGGCGCATTGATAGGTCCGCGTGTCTTGCGTTGGTGATCCTCATATCCGCTCGGGCTTCACCCTGGCGCCCGAAAAAAACCAGTCCGCGGACTGGTTTTTCATTAACGTCAAAGCACGTATTTCAAAACTGCTCCCATTCATCACCATCGCCCGCTACAACGGTGGCACGCTGACGCACTATTTGCTTGTCAGTATTCGCAGTGCGGACTGCCGGCACAACCGGCTTGCTGGCCGTCGCCCTGGTCGCAACTACTTTCTTACTGGCCGGTGATAATGCCAGTGCATTCCCATCCAGTTTGAATACGCTGACCACCTGCAACAGATTACTTGCCTGATCTTGCAACGATTCAGCGGCCGCAGCTGCTTCCTCTACCAAT
>JBEBUE010000174.1:0-6373 GCA_040393485.1 Herminiimonas sp. | reverse complement strand
TATGCCTTGCGTCCGGAAGGCATCAACTGGCCGAAACACCCTGATGGGCGCCCAAGTTTCCGCCTCGAGCAATTGACGGCTGAAAATGGCATCGCCCATGAAGCCGCACATGATGCATTGTCAGACGTACGTGCCACGATTGCACTGGCGCGCCTGATCCGTGATCGCCAACCCAAACTGTTCGATTTTTGCCTCGGTCTGCACAAGAAAGATAAAGTTGCAGCCGAAATCGGCCTGCCGCTGCGTCGCCCTTTCCTGCATATCACCGGCATGATTCCGGCTGAGCGCGGCTGCATCGCCGCAGTCTGGCCCCTGGCTGTGCATCCGACCAATAAGAACGAAGTCATCGTCTGGGATCTCGCGGCAGATCCGGCGGAACTGGCGGGCCTCGATGCCGAAACCATACGCATGCGCATGTTCAGCAAGGCGGATGACCTGCCGGAAGGTGTGGGGCGCTTGCCGATCAAAACCATCCATTTGAATAAATCACCCATCGTCATCAGCAATCTGAAAACCTTGTCACCAGCGATGAGCGAACAGTGGGGCATAGATATCCCGACTGCCTTGCAGCATGCGGAAGTAGCGGCCACAGCACCGGATATGAGCGCGATCTGGCAAGAAGTGTTTTACCGTCCGCAAGAAGCAGCAGCCGATGTTGATGAAGACCTGTATGGCGGCTTTGTCGGCAATAATGACCGCCGCACCCTGCAGGAACTGCGTGCGTTGTCACCGGAAGCGCTGGCGCAGGCACGGCCTGCGTTTGCCGATCCGCGCCTGGAAGAAATTGTGTGGCGTTACCGTGCACGCAACTTCCCGCATACGCTCAATGAAGAAGAACAACAGCGTTGGGAAGAGCATCGCGTGGCTCGTCTGTTTGATGGTGAAGCTGGCGCCCGCACAATAGAAACCCTATTTGCCGAAATCGACCAGCTATCCGAAAACGTGGATGAACGCGGCGAAGAAATCCTCGGCGCGCTGTACGACTACGCAGAAGCCATCGCTCCCAGCCGCGGCTAAATCGCTTCCGGGTCTTCCGCTCACGCCAAATACGCTGCCTCCACTGAGGCGGCGTGCTAATCTGTGCGCTGGTCAACCCGGCGCAAATTATCTACTGAGCGGAGACAAACATGAATCTTTCTTACTGGTGTATTTTGATTGCCGGCATCCTGCCCGTTGTCACGGTGGCCGTCGCCAAATGGGGCCGTCGTGATTTTGACAATGCAGAACCCCGGCAATGGATGGAAAAACAGGAAGGCCTGCGGCGCCGCGCCGATAACGCACATCGCAATCACTTTGAAGCATTTCCCTTCTTTGCCGCAGGTGTATTAGTGGCACAACAACTGAATGCCAATCAGGATTCGATTAATATGCTCGCTGTCGCATTTATTGCGGCACGGATTGTATATACGCTGCTCTATCTGGCGAATCGGCCAACCATGCGTTCAATCACATGGGTGATCGGCTACATCGCCGTGATCGGCTTGTTTTTATTACCCGCTTTCGACGGCATCTGATTCCTGATTCCCCTCTTTTTTGATTTCTATTTTTTACTTTTATGTCGCACACTCAAACACTGCAGCTACTGCAAGACTCTGTTGAAGCCCTCCGCCTAAGCCGCATCAGCGTAGCTGAATTTTGCCAGACCTGGCGCGCCCAAACTGCACTACTGGCGAGCTTGCCCGGTCCGTACAGCACCGTGATGGAAGATTTGCTGGGCCGCCTGGAAGCAGGCAGCTTGTTTACAGAAGAAAGCTGTTCCTTCAGCCAGATCGATTTGCTGACGACGCTGGATATGTGGCTTGATAATGCCCGCCAGACCCTGGGCTGATAGCCGCACTTTTATAAGCAGACTACGATGCAACAATTTGAATTTGAACTGA
Organism: Herminiimonas sp.; assembly: GCA_040393485.1. GTDB lineage: Bacteria > Pseudomonadota > Gammaproteobacteria > Burkholderiales > Burkholderiaceae_D > Oxalicibacterium. The sequence goes on along the minus strand of JBEBUE010000174.1, from coordinate 4,493 downwards.
ACGACGAATTCGTCGAATTAAACCAGCTGCTCAAGCTGATCGGCCTGTGCGATAGCGGTGGTGCCGGCAAGATGCTGGTCGCCAGCGGCAAAGTAAAAGTCGATGGCAAGACCGAGTTGCGCAAAACCTGCAAGATACGCGCTGGCCAGGTGGTAACCCTGGGTGACGTTCGCATCAAAGTACACGCTGCTGCTTGGTGACAGGCCAGCGGCGCTGCGGTAGGCATGGGACAATGCTGCCATGAGCCCACACGAAAAACTGATATTTGTTGACCTGGAAACAACAGGCGCCAATCTGGTCAATGATCGCATTACCGAAATCGGGATAGTCGCGGTCGATCCGGACGGTTGCATCGAGCGTTGGTCAACCTTTGTGAATCCTGGCCGTCCCATACCGGAATTTATCCAGGGCCTGACCGGCATCAGCGATGAGATGGTCGAAACCGCCCCCGCTTTTGAAGCATTGGCAGATACTGTGCGCCAGCGTTTGCAGAATGGCTTGTTTATCGCACACAATGCGCGCTTTGATTACGGCTTTCTGCACCATGCTTTCGCACGTTCCGGTCATGCCCTGAATTCGGAAATGTTATGCACGGTCAAGCTGTCACGTGCCTTGTTTCCATCCGAAAAGAAACACAATCTGGATAGCCTGATTGCGCGTCATGAGCTGATCCCCGAAGCACGTCACCGTGCGCTGGCCGATGCAGATTTACTGTGGCAACTATGGCGCAAGCTCAATGCCGTCGTTCCTTACGAAGTCTTTAGCAAAACCGTACAAGCCTTGCGCCAGCAACCCAAATTATCGTTGCCGGCAGCAGCGGAAAACTGAACTCCAATGCTATGCTGCTGGCTGGTAAATCTGCAGCTATCTTGACCGACTCATAACAAGGAAACCGATTCATGGCCAAACTCATCTATATCGCCGATCCTATGTGCTCGTGGTGCTACGGCTTCGGGCCAGAACTCAATACGCTGTTGAGTGGCTTGCCGGATACCCAGCTGGAACTGATCGTTGGCGGCTTACGCGCGTACAACAAAGAAGTGATGGATGAGAAGCTGAAAGCCACCTTGCTCGAGCACTGGAAAAAAGTGGAACAAGTCAGCGGCCTGCCGTTCGCCCCCAATGGCTTGTCGCACGCAGACTTTATCTATGACACCGAACCTGCTTGCCGCGCCGTCGTTGCAGCTGGCATGCTGGCACCGGATACTGCGCTGGATGTATTCCACGCGATCCAGCATGGCTTCTATGCAGAGAACCTGGATACGACCAAGGGTGAGGTATTGGCAGATATCGCAGCAGCCGTATTTGAAAAAGCCGATATCCAGATTGATGCGACTGAGTTCCTACGCACCTGGGCATCGGAAGAGGCGCGGAATGCGACAGAGGCAGACTTTACGCAAACCAAATTATGGGGCGTGTCCGGCTTCCCTACTTTGGTATTGGAAAAATCAGGTGAGCTGTACCTGGTGACATCCGGTTATACCAAAACAGAAACACTGGTTGAGCGTCTGCAGGAATTAATCGACCAGCCAGCCTGACGCGCGCTTGGTATATAGCAAGCACGATATGACAGCGCCGGGTTGAACCCGGCGCTTTGTTTTTAAGACATGTGCTGACCGCCGTTAATGGCGATATTTGCACCCGTCACAAATGCAGCTTCATCCGAAGCCAGGTAGGCCACCAGCCCCGCGACTTCTTCCGGCTTGCCGAGACGCCCCATAGGAATTTGCGGCACGATTTTCGTATCCAGCACATCTTGCGGAATCGCGGTCACCATCTTGGTACCGATATAGCCTGGCGAAATCGTATTCACTGTGACTGCCTTGCGCGCGACTTCGAGCGCCAACGCCTTGGTGAAACCATGCATGCCTGCTTTCGCAGCAGAATAATTGGTCTGGCCAAAAGCGCCCTTCTGTCCGTTCACCGAAGAGATATTAATAATACGTCCCCAGCCGCGCTCAACCATGCCGTCACACACAGGCTTGGTCATATTGAAAACAGAATCCAGATTGGTACCTATCACCGCATCCCAGTTCGGCTTGTCCATACGCTTGAAAGTCATGTCGCGCGTGATGCCGGCATTGTTTACCAGTACATCAACGGGGCCCATTTCTTTTTCGATTTGCGCGACACATTTTTGCGCAGATTCGTAATCGGAAACATCACATGGATAGGCATGGAAATCGTAGCCACTTTCTTTCATGAGTTTCAGCCACTCATCCACTTTGGTATTGCCCGGTGAGTACGTCGTTACCACCCGATATCCAAGTGCTGCCAGTTTGATGCAAATCGCTTCACCCAAACCACCCATACCACCGGTCACCAATGCAAGGCGTGTCATCACTGTCTCCTCTTATTATTTATAAATACGGCAGACTGTCTTATCTGACGATGGTCCGTCGCTCATTTTTTATCAGGTCAACGTACTTATCGCTCGATAGCAAGCGCCACACCCATCCCGCCACCTATGCACAAGCTGGCCAAACCTTTGTGCGCATCGCGTCGTATCATTTCATGCAGCAAGGTCACCAGGATGCGGCAGCCTGAAGCGCCGATAGGATGGCCAATCGCGATCGCACCGCCATTTACATTAATCTTTTTCGTATCCCAGCCCATCTCACGGTTCACCGCAATTGCTTGCGCTGCGAAGGCTTCATTGATTTCCATCAGATCAACATCCTGATGTTTCCAACCCGCTTTCTTGAGGCAAAGTTGGGTAGCAGGAACTGGTCCCATCCCCATGATGCTCGGGTCTACGCCAGCAGATGAATAGGCTTTGATTTTTGCCAGAGGTTTGAGTCCCAACTCTTTGGCTTTCTGTGCCGTCATCATGATCACGGCAGCAGCACCATCGTTAATACCGGATGCATTACCGGCCGTTACCGTACCGTCTTTGGAAAAAGCCGGGCGCAAAGCAGCCAGTGATTCCAGCGTCGTGCCGTGTTTGATGTACTCATCGCTATCAAAGACGATGTTTCCTTTTTTGCTCTGAATCTCAAAAGGAATGATTTCATCCTTGAACTTGCCTGCTTTCTGCGCAGCCTCGGCTTTGTTCTGCGACTCCAGCGCAAATTCATCCTGCTCCTGGCGCGAGATACCGAATTTCTTCGCGATATTTTCTGCGGTCGTACCCATGTGGTACTGATTGTAGACATCCCACAAACCGTCGTGGATCATCGTGTCGATCAATTTCGCGTCGCCCATGCGAAAACCATCACGCGAATTATTCAGCACATGCGGCGATGCACTCATATTTTCCTGCCCGCCGGCGATGATAATTTGCGCGTCGCCGCACCGAATCGCCTGCGTCGCAAGATGGGTGGCTTTCAAGCCGCTACCGCACACTTTATTGATCGTAAAAGCCGGCACCATCTCCGGAATGCCACTGCGTATCAATGCCTGACGCGCAGGATTCTGTCCACAGCCAGCAGTCAGTACTTGCCCCAGGATAACTTCACTGATCTGATCACCCTGGATGCCACTACGCGCCAATAAATTTTTAATGACGTGTGCACCGAGATCAGAGGCCGCCGTCTTCGCCAGCGCGCCACCAAATTTTCCAACACCAGTACGTCCAGCAGAAACAATGACGACATCATCCATTTCAACTCTCCAATAGCACTGCGACGGAACTACGATAGCCATCGATTGACGAAGACATGCCATTACATCGGCAAGAAGAATTCACACAATTCAAGGCGTCCGCTATAACCGTATCCAAAAATTGTTTGGAACGCAATGACTAGATATTAAATCTTGCACGTCACTTACGGCGCGACTACTGAGCTACTTCAGATTGATCTCTAATGGACTTGTCATATGTCAGTTGAACAAATCGATATAGCTATCTGCTTCTGACGCCATGCACATTTTTATCGTCACTTTATAACCAGAAAACATGCCTCAAACCGCCATGCAAGGTGGCGCCAACGCGAGAAGCCGACATCGAAGTATTCAGAAACTATCCATGTATTCATGAGGTTATCTGAATGAGGTCGCACGAATTGAGGGCGATCGAACCTTATTCATTTCATCTCCGTGTAATAAATAGACACTCGCCTGAACGGAGTATTTGAAACGGAATAGACCCGGATGAATGCACATGTCACCAATCAATCGAGTATGCGTTGCGGAGCGAAGCGAAGTTGCAGCAGTGGCTGCGCCTGCAGTGACAAGCAAAGAAATAAAGTTAGAGAAGAATGTACGTCTGCTGCAGCTAGCTGAGCTGTAAATTTTCATGTGGCAGAAGTAAAGCGGGATGCCTTATCCGGCCGAACGCCTATTTTGAGCAAAAGTGTTGCCGTGGTTTTGGGATTGGGGATGTACTTTGGAAGAACAGCGAGAAGACCTGGAGTATCGAGCCGTACTCTGTGTCGCGCTGATCAGCACGATTTTGATGAGAGGGATTTGCCATGTTTGGGATCTTTTGTAATCCAACAAGCGCCGGGATAGCGGGGTGGATCAAGCTGTCGCGGGAATCCATGCGTAAAAGT
>JBEBUE010000173.1:0-6379 GCA_040393485.1 Herminiimonas sp. | reverse complement strand
GCCTGGGCTTGTCCGTATGGCGCACGCGAGCTGGATGAGCACCGCAAGGAAATGAGCAAGTGCACGCTGTGCGCGGACCGCATTGATAACCAGTCCTTGCCACCCGAAGACCGCCAGCCAGCATGCGTCATGGCATGCCCGACCAGCGCGCGCCTGTTTGGCGACATCCATGATCCGGAGTCCGTCGTCTCGGTTGCCATCCGTGAACAAGGCGGTTACCAACTCATGCCGGAATGGGGCACCAAACCATCCAACCATTACCTGCCGCGCCGCAAAGTTGAAATCAAACTGCACGAAGATGAACTGGAACGTATCGAAAATCCCCTGCGAGTCGATGGCAAGTTGCCTAAACCAGCACTGCACGAGCCGTCGCTGGATGACGTCACCTCTTGGTAAGTACACTCAATCGCCAGACAGGATAGCTCGCCATGAATCCCGCTTTCTCCGTCATTTTTCTGACCACGCTGATCGGCGTCGGGCAAGGTTTGTTCATCGCCTTATATGCAGCACATTTACTCGCCCTGCTCGGTCTGGTGACACCCGCTGACAGTCATCAGTTCCAGACCCTGGGCAGCCTGTTGTCGCTGGCCTTCCTCGGTCTCGGACTGTTCGCTTCGTTTTTTCATCTCGGTCATCCGGAGCGAGCCTGGCGCGCAGCGACGATGTGGCGTACATCATGGTTATCACGTGAGGTCATCGTGCTGCCATTTTTTATGCTGGCTGTATGCGCATATGGTGCCGCACATTTTTTGGGAGGAAGCACGAGCGCAACGCTGCTAGGTGGTATCGCATTGATACTCTGCGTCACGCTATTCATTTGTACCGGCATGATTTATGGCTGCATCAAGTTTTTACAGGAATGGGCCACACCGCTGACGATTGTTAACTACACCTTGTTCGGCTGCGCATCCGGCTTCACGCTGGCCACCGCTTTCAGCCTGCCAACTGCCCCGGCGCTAGCCCCCGTTTTTGGCATCACGGCTATTGTTCTTACATTGATGTCCTTACTGACCAGGCTCGCATCGCTGGCCCGCAATGCCCGTCTAAAGCCACGCTCGACACTACAAACCGCGACCGGCATTCGTCACCCGCATATCGTGCAGAAAGCGCAGGGATCGATGGGTGGCTCATTTAACACGCGTCATTATTTCCATGGCAAAAGCCGACTGTTCTTTCGCTCCGTCAAATGGATCTTCCTGGTGCTGGTATTCCCGCTACCGCTGCTATTGCTAGGCAATGGCCTGCTGCATGCGTCGCTGCTCTTGCTAGCTAGCGCATTTGTCGTACAGTACGCCGGTCTGATTGCGGAGCGCTGGTTCTTTTTTGCACAAGCCAACCATCCGCAAAATCTGTACTACCAACAGATTTCCTGATTCCATATGGACGTCAAGCTCAGGCGCTTCTTTCCCTTTCTGCACTGGGCACGTCCGACTGCCGATTCGTTGCGGCGTGACATGTGGGCTGGCCTCAGTGTCGGGCTGGTACTGGTTCCGCAAGCGCTTGCGTACGCCACGCTGGCTGGCATGCCACCGCAAACCGGGCTGTATGCGGCCTTGTTACCCAGCGTCGTCGGCATCTTGTGGGGTTCATCCGTGTTATTGGCGGTGGGCCCGGTCGCGCTCACCAGCATACTCACGTTCGGCTCACTCTCCGCGATGACCTCGCCGAATAGCGCCGACTGGGTCGCGCTGGCAATCTGGCTCTCGCTCTATGCGGGCGTGATCCAGTTCCTGCTGGGTGCCTGCAAGATGGGCAAGATCACTTATCTGGTATCGCAACCGGTCGTGATTGGCTTTATCAACGCCGCCGCTGTCATCATCGTACTGTCGCAACTGTCCGGTTTGCTGGGGCTGAGTTTGCACACGGACTCGCTGCTGACACAGCTCGATAAACTGCTGGCGGGATCAGAATCGATGCTGTGGACCAGCGCGTTCGGACTCATTTCCCTGATCCTGCTGCTGGCATTGAAGCGCTATACGCCCAAGGTTCCGGGCATGCTGGTGGTGACGGCATTAGGTATCGCTGCCAGTTGGGCGTTTGATTATGCAGGGCATGGCGGAGCAGTGGTCGGTGCGCTGCCAGTCGGCTTGCCACCATTGTCGCTACCCCCGGCCATAGGCTGGCAGGCACATCAGGCATTGTGGCCGGCGGCAACCATATTGGCACTGGTGAGTTTTACTGAAGCCATGTCGAGCTGCCGCGTACTGGCACGCAAGACCAACGAACGCTGGGATGAGAATCAGGAGTTGATAGGCCAGGGTCTGGCCAAGATCACCAGCGGCTTCAGTGGTGCGTTCCCAGTCAGCGGCTCGTTCTCGCGTTCTGCTTTGAACATCTACGCTGGTGCCACGAGCGCTTGGGCTTCGCTGATTGCAGCGGTCTGCATCCTGATAAGCCTGTACTTCCTCACGACACCGATTGCTTACCTGCCGTATTCGGTATTGGCTGCGATGATTATGGTGCCGGTATTCAAGTTGCTGGATTTTGCGGCTTTTCCGCGCTTGTTCCGCATTTCACGCGATGACGGCCTGGTCGCGGCAGTCACTTTTGCGGTCACCTTATGGTCGACGCCCAGCTTGCACTATGGCGTGTTTGCGGGTGTTGCCATCACCATGGTGTCTTTTCTGTATCGGCATACGCACCCCAGGGTGGTTGAAGTCGGTGTGCATGGCGACGGTACTTTGCGGGACCGCAAGCGCTTCCAGCTACCGCCCCTTGCACCGGATATCCTGGCCGTGCGGATGGATGCAACGCTGAATTTCCTGACCGCCGCTACGCTGGAACGGTTTATCTCCGAACGCCGCAGCACGAATAAAAACATTAAACGCATACTACTCTGCGCCAGTGGCATCAATGACATAGACGCCAGTGGCATCGAGACCCTGATGGCCTTACAGCTCAGCCTGCAGGCAGATCGACGAGAACTGTACTTCACAGCTGTAAAGAAGCAGGTATGGGATGTATTGGATCGTGCCGGCCTGATTACAGTAATTGGCCCGGAACACTTGTTTCAAACTGATCGGGAAGCGATAGAGTGCTTGGTGCAGGCACAGAAAACATAACAAAGAAAAAAAGTCGCTCTCAGCGGCAAAACTGCATTGCTGCTCCTGTATTCCGTACCAGGCACGTAGCTGGCGGTGCTGCAAAGCTACGCTGTAGCAGACGTCGTACTTAATCATACGAGGTCTGTTTTTTATTCAAGGAAAGTAGCTCGAATTTCCATAAAACAACACATGCAAATAATTACCATGGCATGAACTTGCCCCTCCTTTTCCCCTTCAATATGATGGTGAAAACAACTCAATATTGAGCTTGTACTAGAGAATCTAGTCTGCAAGCGGCTTTCCGAATCGTAGTATCCGCCCCCATACAATGACAAGAACAACAACAGTTGACGCAATCGCGGAATGCGACTTCCTCGGCCATATTTATGATGGCGTCATGGCTCCTGCCGGCTTTCAGCCTTTTACAGAAAAACTTGTAGAAGTCTTTAACCTGAAAGCCGTCATGATGACGATACGCCATAACCAGACCCATGCCAGCAAATACCTCTGGCTTGGCGGCGACATCGTGCCGCACTGGATCGATAACTACGCACTTGAATATGCGAAAGACGATATCCTGTCGCAGCACTTGCTGAAAGAGCCTATTGCCCGCTTCTATGCGAGCAATCTGGATGTCGTCCCACCTCCTGACTTCCCAACCACCCGCTTTTATAAAGAATGGCTGGTGCCACAGGGAGTCGCCTTTGCAGCGGCGGCAGTCGTACTACAGGAAGGTCCGTGGGACACACTCCTTTTTTTGCAGCGCAGTCCCGAGCAACCGCCATTCACGCCGGACGAAATACAACAACTCAATACGCTTCTGCCACACTTGCAGCGTGCAATCCAGATGCGCCAGCGCTTGTCGGATCTTGAGCTTGGCCAGGACATCCTGGCCAGCAGCCTGAACATGTTGGCGATGCCGACCTTCCTGTTTGATGAACATATGGCGGTCGCCCATTTCAATCAACGTGCCGCCGCACTGCTACACGATGGTTACTTGCGACTGGAGGACAGGCATTTGCTTGCAAGTGATGAGAAATTAACGCGCAAGTTGAATCTGGAGTTGTCTCGATCCATCGCCGCTAGTCGCGATGCAAACGATGATTTGAACCACGTGGTATTGCTGCCGCGTACCGGCAAGTTGCCATTGATGCTGATGATCACCCCATTGCAATTACATGGTTCATCACGCGTACATGGCGCGGCGCTCATGTTCGCCTTTGATCCAGGTGCGGCACCAACGGTCACCTGCGAGCTGGTACAAAAACTGTTCCGCTTGTCGCTTGTGGAAGCTGAACTAGCGATTGCACTTTGCTGTGGCAAGACCCTGGATGAGTTTGCTGATGAACGCGGCACATCGATCCACACGGTCAAAACCCAACTCAAGAATGTTTATCTCAAAACCGGAACTAACCGACAGGCACAACTGGTCTCCATGCTACTCGCCAGTCCTGCTTTCTTCGTTGCCCACAAGATTGGCGAACAAATTATCCCGTCTTGATCCTTACCGATGAACCCGTCAACAAAAAGAAAAGGCCTGCTAATGCAGGCCTTTTCTTTTATAGACAGGACAATCAGAACTTGTAGCGCAAGCCGATGGAAAGCAGATTCGCCTTCAGGTGTGCTCCATCCACTTTGGCGATTTTGCCAAAGTCTTCGTACTCCGCAACGATAGCCACTTCCTTCGTTACGTTATATGCAGCACCGATACCCAGCAAAGCTGTTGTGCGATTTTTCTTTTCGCTGCCGCTGACACCGTTTTCAACCGCTTCTAGTTTGGTGCGGTTGAAAGCTGCGCCAACTTTGGCAAACAAGGAAAACTGGTCATTGACCGGCAAAGTTGCGGTTGCCGCGACGTACAGTGCACTTGGTTTCGAGCTGATCGTGCCTGAATCCGGACCATCGACATACGATGCCTTACCTGTACCCAGTTTGATGTAGCCGCCTTCCAGACCGAAGTTTTTGTTAAAACCGTAACCGCCGTATAGTTTGTAACCGGTGCCGCTGTCCGAAATCGAACCAATACCATCCAGCGTCAATTTCTGGTCGCTACGACCAACGTTGACGCCAACATATGCACCTTCTGCGTATGCAGCCAATGGCGCTGCCAGAGCGGAGCCAAGCAAAACCACCAGTAACTGTTTTTTCATTATTTTTCTTCCGTATTGAGAGTGAATTAAAGCGAACCTGCGAAGAGGATTCTATCCACGCCCCACACGCCGGGCTATCACCCAAACAAGGTATGTCGGACAAAACACACAATGAAATAAATGGATCCGGCAGTGCAATGACAGGCCGTGCAGATAGCAAAGATGCGACTGGCAAAACACGGCGCCAAATCTATCTGAATATATAACTATTTGATTTATATGACTTTATGGTGCGGCTGGCTGGAATCGAACCAGCGACCCTTGGCTTCGGAGGCCAATACTCTATCCACTGAGCTACAGCCGCATGAAGGACTACTGAAGAGGCCTGCAGGATACCGTTTTTCTGACTTTCCGTCCACGTAAAGCGACGTTTCCCCGTTCCCTATCATTTGCTTTACGTCTATAATCGGGCGTTTGGCGGCCATTGTATTTGTGTTATCCGCCTGGGCATGCAGGGAGCGCATGCGCCCGTATAACGATTTTTATAATTGTATTGAGGGAATAATGAGCGACGCACACCACGAAGAAGAATCCGCGATCAAAACGCCTAAGCAACTCATCATGGCAATCCTGGCGGGCTTCCTTGTCCCCATAGTCTGTATCGTTTTGCTGGTGCTCTATGTCACCAATGAAAAACACATTGGTGCCGGTTCTGATGGCTTATCGCCGGAAGCAGTCGCTGCCCGTATCAAACCAGTAGCAGATGACGGCTTCATACTCAAAGATGTGAACGCACCTAAAGTTCTGAAAACAGGCGATGAAGTCTATAAGATGGCATGTGCCGCTTGCCATGCAACAGGCGCAGCCGGTGCTCCTAAAATGGGCGACGCTGGCGCATGGAGCGCACGTATCGCTCAGGGTTACAGCACACTGGCCAAGCATGCAATCGAAGGTATCCGTGCTATGCCAGCCAAAGGTGGCAATCCTGATCTGGACGACGTCGAAGTCGAACGTGTAGTGGTCCTGATGGCGAATAGCGCAGGCGCAAAGTTCGCTGAACCAGCAGTACCTGCACCGGCGGCACCAGCCGCTCCGGCAGCAGATGCTCCAGCGGCTCCCGCTAAATAAGTAAGCAAAGCAAGTAACTAAGCTCCAAATAAAAAAGCCGACTTGAAGTCGGCTTTTTTATTATCGGTTGGATTCAGGCTGCATTACAAATGTTCGTGCAGAGCGACATGTTTGCCG
>JBEBUE010000172.1:0-6392 GCA_040393485.1 Herminiimonas sp. | reverse complement strand
CTGACCAGCAACAGCAAAGATATGGCTATCCTCGGTGATGGCTTCTTCCAGGTAATGATGCCGGACGGTACCACCGCTTACACCCGTGACGGTTCGTTCCAGACGGATAACCAGGGACAGATGGTGACCTCCAGCGGTTTCCCGATTCAACCAGCTATCGTGATTCCGGCCAATGCGACTGCGATCTCGATCAGCCGCGATGGTATCGTCAGTGTCACGGTGCCTGGCACCACTGCGCAAACCGAAGTCGGTTCGCTGCAACTGGCGACCTTCATTAATCCGGCCGGCCTGGAAAGCAAGGGTGAGAACCTGTATGTGGAAACTACCGCATCGGGCAACCCGACCACCAACAACCCTGGCACCAACGGCGCCGGTTACGTTAAACAAAACTATGTTGAAACCTCGAACGTGAACGTGGTCGAAGAGATGGTCAATATGATCCAGACCCAACGCGCTTACGAAATCAACAGCAAGGCGATTACAACTTCAGATCAAATGTTGCAACGCCTGACGCAGTTGTAATGTCGTTGGTTGCAAGCATCAGTTGTAAGAATAAAGGAATGATGATGAAGCTCAAATTATCCGCATTGGTGATGTTTGCCACATTGCTGGCAGGTTGTGGCGGCATGCCGGAGACTGTAGTGCAAACGCCGTTGACTGCGAGACCGCAGGCGGCGAGTGCAGTGACACCACCTATGAATGGCGCGATTTTTCAGACTGCATCGTATCGCCCGATGTTCGAGGATCGCCGCGCGCGTCTGATCGGTGACACCATCACCATCACCATTAATGAACGCAGCTCGGCCGGCAAACAAGCTGGCAGCTCAGGTAGCAAGACTGGCAGCGTAGCGGCAGCAGCACCGAATATTTTTGGTGTCTTTGGCGGCGTCACACAAAACCTATCAGCCAGTGCTTCGACTTCATCCAAATTTGAAGACAAGGGCGTAGTCACTTCCGGCAATAACTTCGTCAGTACGCTGACAGTCACCGTGATCGATGTCCTGTCTAACGGCAATCTGGTCGTCGCCGGTGAAAAACAAGTCGCACTTGATAAGGGCGGTGAATTCATACGCTTCTCCGGTGTAGTTGATCCTGCCACTGTCGAGAAGGGCAATATCGTTTCGTCCACCCGCGTCGCTGATGCGCGGATTGAATACCGTACCAACGCTCGTATAGATGCTGCCGAAGTGATGTCCATGCTGGCGCGTTTCTTCCTGAGCGTCGTGCCCCTTTAATGCCGGGGCTGATAGGAATCTCCATGTCTACCGTATCCGTACCATCGTTTAAAAAGTCACTGCGCGTCATCGCATGTTCTGTCTGCCTGTTGCTACCATTTGCAGCGCATGCAGAACGCCTGAAGGATTTGGCCAGCGTGCAAGGCGTCCGGCAAAACCAATTGATCGGCTACGGTCTGGTCGTTGGCCTGGACGGCAGCGGCGATCAAACCACACAAACGCCATTCACCATCCAAAGCATCGTCAGCATGATGCAGCAGATGGGTGTCAACCTGCCGCAAGGCGTGAACATGCAATTGAAGAACGTCGCCGCCGTGATGGTGACAACGTCATTACCTGCCTTTGCACAGCCTGGGCAGACGCTGGATATCACCGTTTCTTCGATGGGTAATGCGAAGAGCCTGCGCGGCGGTACTTTACTGATGACGCCGCTGAAAGGTGCGGACGGACAGATCTACGGTATGGCACAGGGCAACGTGGTAGTCGGCGGTGCCGGTGCTGCGGCAAACGGCAGCAAGGCACAGATCAACCATTTGAGTGTCGGTCGTATTTCGGCTGGTGCAACAGTAGAACGTGCTGTCCCCAGCTCGCTGGGGCAGGGCGATCTGATTTTCCTGGAACTGAAGGATAGTGATTTTTCTACCGCCAGCCGGGTAGTGGATGCCGTGAACAAGCGCTTCGGTCCTGACACTGCGGCGGCACAGGATGGCCGTGTTATTCGGGTGCGTGCGCCCATGAGCAACGATCAGCGCGTGAGTTTCCTCGGCGCCCTCGAAAGCATCAACGTGACACCGGCGCAAGTCAGTGCCAAGGTCATCCTGAACGCACGTACCGGTTCGGTCGTGATGAACCAGGCGGTGACGCTGGATACCTGCGCGGTATCGCACGGCAATTTGTCGGTGGTCATCAATACACAACCGGTGATCAGCCAGCCAGCGCCATTCTCCGGCGGCCAGACCGTGGTGGCACAACAGTCGCAAATCGAAATCAACAAAGATCCGGGCAAGGTTATCTTGCTGAAGAACTCCGCTTCACTGGCCGACGTGGTTAAAGCGCTCAACTCGATAGGCGCGACACCGCAAGACTTGCTGGCGATCTTGCAAGCGATGAAGGCATCGGGCTCCTTGCGTGCAGAATTGGAAATTATCTAAGCTGACTATGATTACGCCTGCAGACAATTCAAATAGCGCCCTCGCAATAGATTCCAAAAACCTGGAATCGCTCAAGCAATCTGCGCGGCAGAATTCGCCTGACTCACTCAAGGCAGCAGCCAAGCAGTTTGAAGCGCTTTTCATGAATATGATCATGAAGAGTATGCGTGAAGCATCGCCACAAGATGGCATGTTCGACAACCAGCAAACCAGGATGTACACCTCCATGCTGGATCAGCAGTTGAGCCAGAATATGGCAAGTCGCGGCGTCGGCCTGGCAGACGTATTGATACGCCAGCTCTCAGGTAACCAGATGGCCGCAGCCGTCACGCCGGATGGCGCAGATGCTGCTAAAGCAGTTTCTGATCATTCAGACCTGCGTGCTGAAATCATGCGCAATATGGCCGAGCGTAATGCACTGGCACATCAACGTTCGACGGAAGCACATGCCTTGCAGGCGCGTGGTGGTGTAAGTAATACCAATGCCTTCGCTAGCAGTAAGCCGGCGCACGTACAAGATTTTCAGGACAAAGTAGCCGCGCATGCGGAGGAAGCCAGCCGCACGACCGGCATTCCGGCGAAATTCATGATGGGACAAGCCGCCTTGGAAAGCGGCTGGGGCAAGCGCGTTATGCGTACCGCCGATGGCAGCAGCAGCCACAACCTGTTTGGCATAAAAGCTGGTGCTAATTGGAAGGGTAAAACTGTGAATGCGGTGACGACCGAGTATGTGGACGGCGTCGCGCAGAAGAGAGTTGAAAAATTCCGTGCCTACGATAGCTATGCCGATTCGTTCCGCGATTACGCACAATTGATGCGCAACAATCCACGTTACGAAAAAGTGCTGGCTAATGCCAGCGACGTCAAAGGCTTTGCTCAAGGCTTGCAGCGCGCTGGTTATGCAACCGATCCGAACTACGCAACCAAACTGACCAACATTATTAATCGTAACTTGTCGGCTTGATTACATTTGTTTGCAAAAAATACAGTATTTGTGACTTGAACCTGATTTCCCCGGCTCAAGTTTTTCATCAATATGCCGTACATACCAACATAGAGTTAGAAAACTACAATTATGTCCAGCCTATTCAGCATTGCTCAAACCGGTTTAGCTGCAGCACAAGCTGGTATTGCCACGACCGGACACAATATCGCCAACCAGGCGACGCCCGGTTATAGCCGGCAGGTGGTGGTCCAGAAGTCGCTGGGCGGGCAAAACCTGGATGGTGGTGGTTACATCGGTAGCGGTACCAATGTAGAAACTGTCAAACGTATTTTCGATGATTTCCTTGCTGCGCAAGTAGTGAGCGCGCAATCCAGCGCCAGCCAGCTGACCACCTATTACAACCAGATCGGCAAGGTCAACAACATGTTGGCCGATTCTTCTGTGGGCCTGGCTCCTGCGATACAGGACTTCTTCAAGGGTGTGCAGGATCTGGTTGCCAATCCTGGCTCTGCGCCATCGCGTCAAGCGATGTTGTCCGGTGCGGAAGCACTGGTCTCACGCTTCCAGAGCATGGATGCGCAACTACGCAGCATGCGCGAGGGCGTGAACAACGAAATTACCGGCGCAGTTACCAATATCAACGCCTATGCCAAGCAGATCGCGCAATTGAATGATGCGATCACGAAAGCGCAAAACGGTACCGGGCAACCACCGAATGATTTGCTCGATCAGCGTGACTTGCTGGTGGCCGAACTGGCCAAGCAAACCAAAGTGTCGGTGGTGAATCAAGGGGATGGCTACAACGTCTTTATCGGTAACGGCCAGCCTTTGGTCGTTAGCAATAATAGTTATGAGTTGATGACGCTTTCTTCGGCGACTGATCCGGGGCGTATGGAAGTGGGCTATAAAACCTCCAATGGCGTTGTCATCACGCTGCCTGAGGCTTCGCTGGTGGGTGGCAATCTGGGTGGCTTATTTGAGTATCGCAGCAAGACGCTGGATCCGATACAGAACTCCATCGGACGTATCGCACTTGGTCTGGCATCAACCTTTAATGCGCAACACCGTCTTGGTCAGGACCAGAACGGTAATCTGGGTGGCGACTTCTTCAACATGGCATCGCCTGTTGTGACGCCAAGCACTGCCAATACAGGGAATGCCAATATCAGCGCCAGTATCAGCAATGTAGATGCGCTCTCGACCAGTGACTATCGCCTGACCTACGACGGCACCAATTACAACGTAACGCGGTTGTCCGACAATGTGTCCATGTATTCGAACACAGCGTTCCCGGCAGGCACAATCGATGGTGTGAATTTCTCGATGCCGAGCGGCACGATGGCTGCGGGTGATGAATTCGTCATCAAGCCGACCATCAATGGCGCGTCTGGCTTAAGTGTACTGATCAAGGATGTGAAAAATATCGCTGCGGCGACTCCGATCCGTACCAATGCCCCAAACACCAATATCGGTACCGGTGCCATCAGCGCCGGCAACATCAACGCCAGTTTCACCGGTGCGACTGTTGCGAGTCCTGTCACGCTGACATTCGATTCAGCTACCGGTACGTTCAGTGGCTTCCCGGCAGGTATGCCGGTGACTGTCACCACCAACGGTGTGGCGACGACATTCCCGGCCGGTACACCTGTACCTTATACCGCTGGTTCGACCGTCACCTTTGGTGGTGCTGAAGTCAAAATCAGCGGTGCACCTGCGAATGGCGATACCTTCACTATCAGCGCAAACAGCAATGGCGACGGTGACAACCGCAACATGCTGGCGCTCGGTGAATTGCAAACCAAGAATGTCTTGCAAGGCGGTACCGCCAACTACAACAGCGCATATAGTCAAGTGGTGAGCCTGGTCGGTAATAAAACCCGTGAATTGCAAGCCAATAGTGCCGCCGAAGGTTTGTTGCTCAAGCAGATGCAAACCGCGCAACAATCCGATTCGGGCGTCAACCTCGATGAGGAAGCGACTAATCTCTTGCGTTATCAACAGGCTTACCAGGCATCGGGCAAAGTCATGCAGACCATCAGCGACCTGTTCAAGGTATTGATTTCTTTGGGTGTATAAGGATTACTGATCATGCGCATTAGCACCAATACGATATTTGAAATGGGTTCGACCAAGATTAGCGACTTGCAAACCGCTATGTTCAAGACCCAGCAACAAATTTCGACCGGCATGCGCATTCTGTCGCCAGCTGATGATCCGGTTGCGGCCGCATCAGCTTTGGGCGTGGGGCAAGCGATTTCGATCAATGCGCAGTTTGCAACGAATCGCTCAAATGCGAAGAGTGCCTTGTCGGAAGAAGAAAGCGTGCTGCAAAGCGTGACGACCATGCTGCAATCGATCAAAACCTCGATCGTGGCTGGTGGTAATGCATCGATGGATGATACCCAGCGTCAGGCCTTCGTCACGCAATTGCGCAATAATTATGAAGAATTGATGGGCCTGGCCAATACACGTGGCGCGACCGGCGACTATATATTCGGCGGTTATCAGGTGTCATCCAAGCCATTTACGGAAACTGCGACTGGCGCGGTGTATAACGGGGATCAGGGCCAGCGCATGCTGCAGGTCGGCGCTGCGCGTCAATTGTCGTCCAGCGATTCCGGATCTGCAGTATTTGAAGGCGGGATGACCGGCAACGGACGTTTCGCAACTTCTGCGAGTACGGCAAATACCGGTAACGGCATTATCAGCACTGGTTCGGTCGCCAACCTGGCACAACTGACCGGCGCTAAATACGACATCACTTTCTCGATTGATGCTGCGGGTGCAACCACTTATCTGGTGACACAGACTCCGCCGCCAGCGACACCTGCGACGCCGCAACCTTATGTCAGCGGACAGGCAATTACCTTTGACGGCATGACCTTTGATATCAAAGGTGTACCCGCCAATGGCGATACCTTTAGCATAGAGCCGAGCAAGAACCAGAGTGTCTTTACGACGATCACTGATTTGCTGAATGTACTGTCGACTTCAACCAGCGGTGATGGTGGCAAAACGCGCCTGACCAATGGCCTGAACACTGCGAATACCAATATCGAT
>JBEBUE010000171.1:0-6447 GCA_040393485.1 Herminiimonas sp. | reverse complement strand
GACGATTACTGCATGAAACTACGAGACCAGCATGCCATGTATTTCAGCGGACCATATACACACTATCGTCCACCAGCTACATCAAGAAAACTGCCCGTCGTGTATGACGCATGCTCCGACAATAACCAGATCGCAGCCTGCGCCACTTCCCTTGCTTCGCCACCGCGTTGCATGGGCACATTGGCTTTGACGCGATCCACTCGCCCTGGTTCACCGCCACTGGCATGTATCTCCGTATAAATGACCCCGGGCCGCACCGCATTGACGCGTATGCCTTCGGTCGCCACTTCTTTCGCCAGGCCTATCGTCAGGGTATCCACCGCACCTTTGGAAGCAGCATAATCGACATACTCACCGGGACCGCCTGCACGCGCCGCCACCGAAGAGATATTCACAATGGCACCACCTGCGCCGCCATATTTGGTGGACATCCGCTTGACGGCTTCACGTGCGCAGACAAAGGTGCCGACGATATTCGTATTGAAGATACGCTGCATGCGCGCCACATCCATTTGGTCCACGCGCATCTGGGTTTCGAGGATGCCGGCATTATTAACCAGCGCAGTCAAGGTTCCCAGTTCCTGATCCACAGTCTCGAACAGGCGCAGGATATCCGCTTCCACCGCCATATCCGCAGCGACGGCAATCGCAGTACCGCCCGCTTCGCGGATAGTAGCAACGACAGCATCCGCTGCCGCCTTGTTCTTTACATAGCTGATGCATACTGCATAACCGTCGGCTGCACCCAGGGTCGCGATCTCTGCGCCTATGCCACGACTGCCACCGGTCACGATCATTACTTTCTTGGTCATATCGCCTCTCCAGTTATACCGTCCATGTCGAACGATGACACGAGCTGCATTAGAATACCAGCATGCCTGCTCCGCGCCACCCCTCACTCCTGACCGGCTTTCCGCCCGTTATCGACCAGCACACCGAAATCCTGATCCTCGGCAGTTTCCCAGGGACAGCGTCACTGGACGCCCAGCAATACTATGCACACCCGCGCAACCAGTTCTGGAAGCTGATAGGTGCATTGATTAACGAAGACCTGCCCGCCTTGCCGTATGCGGAACGCTTGCTGAAATTACAGGAACATCGCATAGGCGTATGGGATGTGATTGCAGCCTGCGCGCGTGAAGGAAGCCTGGACAGCGCCATCCGTCAGGCGCGGCATAATAACTTCGCCATGCTGAAACAGAAATGTCCGAACTTGCATCGAGTTTGCTTTAATGGCAAGACCTCAGGCAAGCAGGAAGCCGTCTTCGCCGAAGCTGGCTTCGATACCCTGGTGCTGCCCTCTTCGTCTCCTGCCTACGCCCTGATGACATTTGAGCAGAAGCTGACGGCCTGGCGCGGTATCATGCTGTAAGTAAAAAATCCCACTAAAGAAATACATGCTGATCAAACGTAAATCCATAGAAGCCGATGCCAACCTGAAAAGCGGTCCGGGCAAGAAAGCACTACCTGCAGCAAAAGCCAAACCCGTGCGCAAGGTCAAATTCGCCCCGGTCACGCTGTCCGAACAATTCGGCATCCGCTATCTGCACTTCGGTACCGAATGGGTACAAGGTGCGATGCGTATCAGCAAACCCGACTGGATAGAACTCGAGTACGCGCAGCAAATGATGGCGTGGATGCTATTCAACGATAAACCGCAGCACATCGTGCAACTGGGACTGGGTACCGGCGCACTGACCAAATTCAGCTATAAACGTTTTCCAGAAGCACGCGTTACCGCAGTCGACCTGAATCCGTCGGTCATCGCCATATGTGCTTCGATGTTCAAGCTACCGCCGAACGATGAACGCCTGACTGTGATCGAGATGGATGCGCTGGACTACGTCAACGACCCTGCCAACCTTGGCCGCATTGATGCGCTACAAGTCGATCTGTATGACGCTACTGCACGCGGCCCGGTACTGGATACAGCAGAGTTTTACCAGGCCTGTGCCGCCTGCCTGACACCTGACGGCATCATGACCGTCAACCTGTTTGGCGACCATCCGAGCTATGCGCGCAACCTGAGCGCCATGCACTACGCGTTCGACACCATCATCTCGCTACCGGAAGTACATGAGGGCAATGTAATTGCAATCGCCTTTAACAAGACACCAGAACTGGACATCGCTGCACTTTACGAGCGCGCCGCCCAGATCACCGCTGCCACCAAGCTACCGGCCAAATCGTGGGTAAATGGCATCAAGGCGTGGCAGGCGCAGCAATAATCGACTTGCCCTGTGTTAACATCAATTCCACTGTTCCATCTTACGGGTTACGGTCATGCCAACTGCTGCATCTATTGCCACCACCAAGGCCACCACTCAGGCTAGTCCCAGGAAGCTGGATTTACAGCAGATTTTTACCTGGCTGCTGGCGGATGGCATCGTCACCAAGGAAGGCGTCAAAGTCTTCTACAACCAGGCGCAGGGCATTTTTAAGAATGCATCGATTGCAATGCACCCGCTGGTTGCCGTCGCACAGTGCAAAATCCTTTCTGCCAACGAACCACATCGCCCGGTCACACTCGACTGGCTGACCGAATGGCTGGCAGGCAAGGTCAAGCTCCCGTTCTTCCGTATCGACCCGCTCAAGATAGATTTCACGCGCGTGGCAGATGTAATGTCGGCGTCGTATGCGACCCGTTTCCACATACTGCCGGTGGAACTCACACCAAGTGAACTGGTAGTCGCCACCACGGAACCATTCAACACCGAATGGGAAGCCGAGATTGCCAAGATCACGCGCCGCAACGTCAAACTGGTCATTGCCAATCCGCTCGACATCGCGCAATACACAACGCAATTTTTTGCGCTCGCCAAATCGATCAAGGGTGCGAAGAAGCTAAATGGCCAGGACGTCGCGCTACGCAACAACTTCGAGCAACTGGTCGAACTCGGTAATCACAAGCAAGTCGATGCGAATGACCAGCACATCATCAACATCGTCGACTGGCTCTGGCAGTACGCGTTCGAACAACGGGCTTCCGATATCCACCTCGAACCCAAGCGCGATCTTTGCGCGATCCGTTTCCGTATCGACGGTGTGCTGCATCAGGTCTACCAGGTGCCGCCTACGGTCATGATTGCGATGACTGCGCGTATCAAACTGCTGGGCCGCATGGACGTCATCGAGAAACGCCGCCCACAGGACGGCCGCATAAAGACGCGTACCAACGACGGCCAGGAAATCGAACTACGCTTATCCACCATGCCGACCGCTTTTGGCGAAAAGCTGGTGATGCGCATCTTCGATCCAGACGTCGTCGTCAAATCACTGCCGGAACTGGGCTTTCCGATCGATGATGCGCAGCGCTGGGACAAGCTGACCACGCGCCCGCACGGCATCATCCTGGTCACCGGCCCGACCGGCTCCGGCAAGACCACCACGCTCTACACCACGCTTAAGGCGCTGGCGACCAGCGAAGTGAACGTCTGTACCGTCGAAGATCCGATCGAAATGGTCGAAGGATCATTCAATCAAATGCAGGTACAGCACGGCATAGACTTGTCCTTTGCCGATGGCGTGCGCTCGCTGATGCGACAGGATCCCGACATCATCATGATCGGTGAGATCCGCGACCTGGAAACCGCAGAAATGGCAATCCAGGCGGCCCTCACCGGCCATCTGGTGCTCTCCACCCTGCACACCAATGACGCGCCATCTGCCGTCATGCGTCTGCTGGAACTGGGCGTGCCTTACTACCTGCTGGAATCGACGCTGATAGGCATCATGGCGCAACGCCTGACACGCACCTTGTGCAGCCATTGCAAATCACCTGACGGTGAGATGCTGGATGAAATCTGGCAGAGCCTGAGCGAGGGTTCCGATCTGCCCAAACCAACTGTCATCTATCGCCCGGTCGGTTGCCCGGAATGTCGCCAGACCGGCTATCGTGGTCGTACCGGCATCTACGAATTGCTGGCAGTCACGCAAACCTTCTCCAAGATGATCAAGGCCGAGACCGACATCCATGCTTTGAAACAACAAAGTATTAGCGATGGCATGAAACCTTTGCGACTGGCTGGCGCCTTAAAAATCATCGAAGGCGCCACCACCGCAGAGGAAGTATTGAAAGTGACCGCCGCACTGACCTGAAGCAACCCACAGACAGCCCGGCCTTTCATCATTTCCATTAGGAGCACACATGAAACATTTGATGAAAATCAGCCTGGGCTTGGTCCTCGCTTGCTGCCTGCCGCTTGCGCAAGCGCAAACCAATCCGAAAGTAGTCGACCTCACCAGCCGACCCGGCGTGATCCAGCGCATGCTGGTGCTGGCACCCGCTCAACCCAAAGCCGCCGTCATCCTGCTGGCAGGCGGGCACGGTGGCTTGCAAATCAGTCCGGAAGGCAAAATCAATTGGGGCAAGGATAATTTCCTGGTACGTACGCGCCAGTTATTCGTCGATCAGGGTTTCCTGGTCGTGCTTACCGATGCCCCATCGGACCGACTCTCACCGCCCTTCCTGCGCGATTTTCGCGAAACGCCTGAGCATGTGACGGATATCAAGGCCGCGATTGCATGGGTACGTAGCCAAACCAAAACGCCGGTATGGCTGGTCGGCACCAGCCGCGGTACACAATCAGCGGCGTATATCGCCACCCAGCTTACACCGCCTGACGGCCCTGACGGCATTGCACTTAGCTCCAGCATCCTGGTTGATAGCGAAGGCGCGTCGGTACTTTCCATGCCGCTGGAAAAACTGCAGATACCTGTACTCATCGTGCACCACGAGCAGGATGGCTGCAAACTCTGCCCTTACACACTCATACCCAAGCTGATGAACAAACTGACGGATGCGCCACGCAAGCAATTGCTGAGTTTTACCGGTGGTGAAAACATAGGCAATGCCTGCAACGCAGCAGCGCATCATGGATATAACGGATTGGATAATGAAGTAGTTGGCAAGATGTCGGACTGGATGCTGAACAAGTAAGCGGTATCACCAACAAATTCCAGGTATAAAAAAAGGAACCCCCGAGGGGTTCCTTTTTCATTTTAGCCATCTGATCAGTGATACAGCACCTGCGTGCCGCATCACCTTAGATCATTAAGCCGTGACGCCGTGTGACTGTACCGACTCAGGCGCATCACATGCTGCCATGTGATGATTGCGGCGCATACGGATGTTGAACAGTTCAACAATCAGCGAGAATGCCATTGCACCGTAGATGTAGCCTTTCGGGATATGGATCTCGAAGCTCTCAGCCACCAGCACAGCACCGACGATGACCAGGAAGCAGAGTGCCAGCATCTTGATGCTTGGGTACTCATTGACGAATTCGCCAATTGCCTTCGCCGAGAACATCATCACACCGACTGCGATCACGATAGCAACGATCATGATTTCAACCTGGCTGACCATACCTACTGCGGTAATGACCGAATCCAGCGAGAACACGATGTCGATCACAGCGATCTGCGCCAGGGTCATGGCGAAGCTGGCTTTTTTCACGGTAGCTTGCGCTTCCTCTTCTTCGTGACCGCTCATCAGTTCCTTGATCTCGGACGAAGCCTTGTACAAGAGGAACAAGCCACCGAAGAACAGGATCAGGTCACGTCCGGAGAAGCCTTGACCGAATGCGGTAAAGATAGGCTCGACCAGTCCCATCATCCACGACAGGCTCAGCAGCAAGAGGATACGTGTACCCATCGCCAGACCCAAACCGATGATGCGGCCTTTTTGTTGTTGATGCTTAGGCAGTCGGTCTACCAGGACCGAAATGAAAATGATGTTATCGACGCCGAGCACGATTTCCAGCATCGCCAGCGTTGCCAGTGCAATCCATGCTTCCGGCGTCGTAAATACTTGTAAGAATTCCATATTAGTCTCAGATAGTTGGTTAGTGACGAACGATGTATCAGCCTCTGGGGGTGTCGAGCGCAGATCTCGTTACGGCATTTTTTATCGTTAAAGCCAATCCCTTAGCTGGTAATCGGCGCCGGTGTTTCTACATCGGCCATCTCCCTTAAATCCCTGTGTTGATCGCTGCATTTAGCAGATGGGCAGACTTTAACGGAATCCTAACACTCTTGGAAATCGAATTTCGCACGATTTATATACGAAAAAACCGAACAATTAAATTCTTAAGCAGATAAAAACTGAACTTAAACAGTGCTTTTTGACAACTTATATGCGCTGAAATGGTGATTTTTCAGAGTGAAGCGCTAAAAATAGCGATGGAGGCACCCGATTTGGGCATTTTGAAACTCGTGGAAATTCACGGGGAAAGCCATGCACCGAAAAAGACATAAAAAATGGCGTAAAACGCCATTAATTTATTAACACAATCTTCACAACGTCTATTCCTGCGCAGGTTTCCCCTTCAACCTGGCCAGTGCATCACCCACCTTCGCGTAACGTAGCCTGAAGCCCAGCTCACCCTTGAGGCGCTGATTCGACAAGCGGCGCGACTCGGACATAAAAGACAGCATCATGGGTGA
>JBEBUE010000170.1:0-6455 GCA_040393485.1 Herminiimonas sp. | reverse complement strand
CTCCTATGATCTGACCCAGACCACGATGAAGTGGAATATCAGAGATTCAGGAGAGTTATGAGAGACCATATCTGCAGCACCGGATGCAACCACTTTTCCCACTTGAATGACGCCGATTTGCAGGGCGAGTTTAAGGAAGCGCGTCAGAGCTTGCGCGCCGCTATCGGCGGTAAGCCGACAGCAGGCATCGCTGGTTTGGCGGGCGTTACCGAGCGTGCGCTGCCTTCCAAGAAAGCTGGCGAACAAGTCAGCCACTACTACGTCCCGGCTAATAACAAGACTATCCACTGGGGTTACTTCAGCAAGACTATGGAGCCGCTGCTGAAGCTGGAATCCGGTGATTACGCGACCATCGAAACCATTACGCATCATTCCAACGACGATATCGAGCGCATGGTTAAAGGTGATCCGGGTGCGGAAAGCATTTTCCAGTGGGATGCGAATAGCAAGGCAGTTGATCGCCGTGGCGCGGGACCGATGGATGATCCATTGGGTGCGGGCGGTGGCTTGGGCGTGCACGTTTGCACCGGTCCTATTTATGTGAATGGCGCAGAGCCGGGCGACGTGCTGGAAGTGCGTATCGTCGATACCATGCAGCGTCCTTCGGGCAATCCTGACTATCGCGGCAAGACCTTTGGTTCCAACGTTGCGAGTAACTGGGGCTTCCATTACAACAACCTGATCACCGAGCCTAAAGGCCGTGAAGTCATCACTATTTATGAAGTTGATGCGACTGAGGATCAGACCTTTGCCAAGGCTGTTTATAACTATCGCTGGACACCACAGACCGATCCATACGGCGTGGTTCATCCCATCATTGACTACCCGGGCGTACCAGTCGACAAGAGCAGCATCAAACCTAACTACGACGTACTGAAGGGCTACGAGATTCCTGTGCGTCCGCACTTCGGCATGATCGGTGTTGCGCCAGTCGAAGCCGATATGGTGTCGTCGATTATTCCTAGCTACAGCGGCGGTAACTTCGATAACTGGCGTATGGGCAAGGGCGCGACTGCGTTCTTCCCTGTGGTCGTGCCAGGCGCGATGTTCTCGGTGGGTGATCCACATGCTTCGCAAGGTGACGCGGAACTCTGCGGTACTGCAATTGAATGCTCGCTGACTGGTTTGTTCCAGTTCATCTTGCACAAGAAAGCGGACCTGCCAGGCACCAAGCTGTACGGCCTCGACTATCCATTGCTGGAAACCGAAAGCGAGTTGATCGTGCACGGTTTCAGCAGCGCGAATTACCTGAAGGAATTCGGTGTGGATGGCACGGCTGAATTGTTCAAGAAGTCTTCATTGGATAGCGCAATGACAGATGCCTTCAACAAGACCCGTCGCTTCTTCATGGATACACGCAACCTGACCGAAGACGAAGCAATTTCGTTGATCTCGGTATCGGTCGACTTTGGTATTACGCAAGTCGTCGATGGCAACTGGGGTGTACACGCGATCATCAAGAAAGCAGTTTTCCCTAAGTAATCTGAAGTAGTTGGTGCTGGCGGAGCGCATCCGCCAGCACTGTGTCGTGACGTGCGCAGTAGCGGGTATCAAAAGGAGTGGTGAGACAAGGTAGTGAAATAAGCAGTAAACAGAAGAAAACAAAGCAGAAGAAAACAAAGAATTTCTTTATACGTATAAAAACGAGGAGACAAAAATGGGTGCAGGAAAAAATACACTGCGCAAGCTGCAGTGCGCCGCAGTATTGGGCGCAGCATGTGCATTGCCAGCAATGGCACAAACATCGGTACAGGTTACCGGCCTGGTCGATAATTTTGCCGGTTCGATGAAGTATAGCGGCGATGCCGGACGCACCAATGGTGTGAATAGCGGCGGCATGACCACTTCATGGTTTGGCTTCAAGGGTACCGAAGACCTTGGTGGCGGACTCAAGGCCAAGTTCAACCTGACTTCTTTCTTCCGTGCGGATACCGGCGGTGCCGGTCGCTTCGACGGCAATGAAACTTTCTTTTCACGTGATGCGAATGTGGGCCTGATCGGGAGCTTCGGTGAGATTTCTTTGGGCCGTGATCTGGCACCGCACTTCCTGCCATCCATCCTGTTCAATCCGTTCGGTGATTCTTTCCAGTTATCGCCATTGATGTTGCATGCAGACGTGCCTTTGTTCAATGGCTCACGCTGGAGCAATTCGGTGGCGGCGGATACCGGCTGGAGCAATGAGATCATCTATACCACGCCAACTATGGCGGGCCTGAAAGCGAATATCCACTACCAGTTTGGCGAAGTGGCAGGCAAGAACGGCAAGAATAATGTCGGCATGAATTTACTGTATTCGAATGGTCCATTGGGATTGGCAGCGTACTACCAGAAGATCAAGGTCAACAATCCGCTGGAACAGACGCCAGGCAATGTGTTGCCGGCAGCGGCTTTGCCAGGTGGGCTGACACCAGCGCGCCAGACCGGGTGGTTTGTCGGTGGTTCGTATGACTTTGCGGTAGCCAAGTTGTTCGCGACCTATAACCAGACCAGCCACGACATTGATTTGAAAGACCGTACCGTGCAGCTCGGTACCAGCATTCCGCTGGGACAGGGCGCGATCCTGGCATCGTGGGCGAATACCAAACGTGATGGCGCAGCAATAGGGCAGGACTTGAAACGCAATACGGCGTCGTTTGGCTATGACTACAATCTGTCCAAACGTACTGACGTCTACGCAGTCTATATGTACGACAAGATTACCCAGCAAAATACCGGCAACAGCCTGGCACTGGGTATCCGTCATCGCTTTTAAGCAAACAGGCCGGATGGGCTATCCATCCGGCCATACAGAGTAACTCCGGAGCTCAAGTAGTTGAGTGCGATTCGGCGAGCGTGGCAACATGCTCGCTTTTTTTATTGCTCCACCAGACCACACCAGCAGTCAGGAATAGCAGCGAGGTGGCCGATGCAATGACAGCGGCGAACGCCACATCAAACGATGCTTTGGCGGCATCGGTCACGACTTGCGCGGCAGCGGGCGCGAGGCCCTGGCTGACGATGAGTGCTTCATCCAGGCTGTCCCATACGATGGATGGGAGATGCATATCTGCAGGCAGGTTCAGTGCACTCGCATATGCCAGCGACAGGATGCTGCCCATCAGCGTCACGCCAAACACGCTGCCCAGTTCGTACGAGACTTCTTCGACTGAGGCGGCCATACCGGCACGATCAGCCGGAGCGCTTTGCATGATGGTGCCGGATGCAGCGGTCATCGCTGCACCTACGCCCGCGCCGAGCACCAACAGGCACATGACTTGTACCCATGTGGCCGCGTCGTACAGGAACAGGTAAGCACCCATGCCCAGTCCGGATACCAGCAAGGACAGCGACAATACAAAGGCGCTACCCAGGCGCGGCAATACACGTCCTGTCAGCGGGCCTGCGACAAAAGCGGCCAGCGACAAAGGCAGGATGAATACACCAGCCTGCAATGGCGTCATGTCGAGCACCAATTGCAAGCGCTGCGTGAATACCAGCTCCATGCCGAGCAAGGCGGCGGCAGCAACGATAGCAGCGGCAACCGACGATGCGAAGATCGTATTCCGGAACAGCGAAAAATCGATTAACGGATGTGCACTGCGTTGCTGGCGACGTGCGAACAACACAAGGAAGAAAATACCTGCCAGCAGTACGACCAAGGCGATGCCCCAGGCTGGATCACGCTTGCCTGCTTCTTTCAGCGCATACGTTACGCCGACCAGTCCGGCCATGATTTGCAGGGAGCCGAGCAGATCCCACGGCCGTGACTTATTCGGCTGGCCTTTGGGTATGTAAGCGATCGCTATCGGTAATGCGATCAGCACGATAGGCACGTTGATCAGGAATACCGAGCCCCACCAGAAGTATTCCAGCAGCAGTCCGCCGACGACAGGGCCAAGCGCTGCGCCGCCGAATGCAACCGAGGCCCAGATACCGATAGCTACCGCGCGTTCGTTTTCATCTGCAAAGGCGAGGCGGATGATGGACAGCGTGGCAGGCATCATCATCGCAGCGCCGACTGCCAGCAATGCACGCGATGCGATCAATGCTGCGGAGGATGGCGAGTAAGCCGCGCATAGCGAGGCAATGCCAAAGACGATCAGTCCGGCGATGAATAGTGATTTATGTCCGAGGCGATCACCCAGCGTACCCATGCCGAGCAAGAGCCCGGAGACGATCAGTGCGTAGATATTGACGATCCACAGCTTGGCCGAAGCCGATGCCGCGAGGTCTGCAGTCAGGCGCGGCAGGGCTGCGTACAGTACTGTCATGTCGACGACGATCAACAGCAGGGCGACCGAGACGATGGCCAGCACCAGCCAGCGGCTGGAGGCGGGCAGCAGGTGCGGGTTTTTTAAGTTGGATTTATGCATGATAGTGTTCTTTCATCTTCACGAAGCACTGGGTAAGCGCCTCGCTTGGTGCCGCATCTGTGCACTAGTTTGTGGTGACAGCTTGCGGGGTAATTGATAGCTGCTTCATAGCTTATTGGGCTCAAAAGAGCCGATTTCTTCTTTAAAGCTTGCCTATCATCCATCAATATTAGATTTAGACAAAGTTAAGTAGTATCTATAAAATAGATGGATGGAATGGACTATCGATCGCATGAAGCAGTTCGTCGTAACCGCAGAGGCAGGTTCTATCTCTGCGGCTGCGCGTCGCCTGGGTAAGGCGCAGTCGGCGGTCAGCACGGCGATTGCCTTGCTGGAAGCGGATCTGGGTTTTGATTTGTTTGATCGCTCACGGCGCAATGTGCAACTCACAGCGGCTGGTGAAGTCATGCTGCTGGAGGCGCGGGAGTTGTTGCGCCAGGCGGAAGGCCTGGATCAGCGCGCGCAATCATTTGCCGCGGGCCAGCAGGCCAAGTTGACGCTGGCTCTGGATGAGGCTTTGCCTTACCTTGCGGTTGGTGCGCTGGTGAAGGAGATGTCCGAACGTTTCCCTTCGCTGGAACTGACGCAGCTGAACGGCACTGCAACCGAGGTCGCTGAGTATGTAGAGACACATCGTGCCAGCGTGGCCTTCCATTTCGACCGTGGGCCGTGTTCGCTGTCATTTGCGCAAAAGCATATCGGTAGTGTGGCGCAGGGCATCTTCGTGAGTCGTCAGCATCCGTTGACGCAAATTAAAAAGATCACGCAACGTGATCTGGCCAAGCACAGGCAGCTGCTGATGCATATGGATGACTTTGCCGATCCGGCACTGAGTCCATCGGTCTGGCGTTCCGATAGCTTTTACAGTATCGCGGCGATGGTGGCGGACGGCATAGGCTGGGCAATACTGCCTTTGAACATCGCCGAGTACGAAGAGTATCGTTTGCATCTGCAGGAATTGCCCTGCGATGAATTCACCTTGCCGTTGTTGTCGGTGCGTATGCTGTGGCTACAGGGACATCAGCCTGATGCGACCACGCAGTGGGTGCAGAAACGCCTGGGCGAATTGCTGCACACCATCCCTTCCGGCTTATAGAGAAAGACCGGGCATAGGACTATGCCCTGCCATGCAGGCCACGCGTCAGATCCAGGCCGCGCGCTGATGTACGCGCTCACCGGCAGCGTAAGTGGCGGTGATAACGCGGTCATCGCCCAGTATGGCGAGTGCAAACAATTGCTCTTCCAGGCTATCCGTGGTCGCGCTGCGACGTGACAGCAAAGGCGTGGCTTGCGGATCGAGGACGATGAAGTCTGCATCGCAACCAGCCGCAAAGTTACCGATCGTTCCTTCCAGTTGCAAGGCGCGTGCACCGCCCAGCGTCGCCATGTAAAACATGCGTTGCGCGGCCAGATGTATGCCGCTCATGCGACCAACCTTGTAGAGTTCATTCATGGTTTGCAGCATGGAGAAGCTGGTGCCGCCGCCGACGTCGGTCGCGAGTGAGACTGGCATGCGCAGTTTGTCGGCATTGATGAAGTCAAACAGGCCGCTGCCGAGGAAGAGGTTGGAAGTAGGGCAGACCGTTGCGACTGATTCGGTCGCTGCCATGCGCGCACGATCATCATCATCCAGCCAGATGCAGTGCGCGTACAAGGCGCGTTTACGCATCAGGCCGCGTTTTTCATAGACGTCCAGATAGCTGCGGCTGTCAGGGAACAGTTCCTTGACCCATTTCACTTCATCGGTATTTTCTGCGACGTGGGTTTGTATGTACGTGTCCGGATACTGCGACGCTAATTCACCTGCCAGGCGCAATTGCGCATCGGTGGAGGTCGGTGCGAAACGCGGCGTGATGGCGTAGTGCTGGCGGCCTTGCTTATGCCAGCGCTTGATTAGCGCTTCGGTATCCCTGGCACTGCTTTCCGCTGTATCCAGCAGGAAGTCAGGTGCATTTCTGTCCATCATGACCTTGCCCGCGATCATGCGCAGATTCAATGCATGGCTGCGGTCGAAGAATGCATCTACAGATTGCGGATGCACTGTGCAATAGACGGCAGCAGTGGTTGTGCCGTTGCGCAGCAATTCAGCGAGGAAGAAGTCAG
>JBEBUE010000169.1:0-6471 GCA_040393485.1 Herminiimonas sp. | reverse complement strand
GCTTAGGCAGACGGCTCGGCAAGTCGGTGTAACCAACGATAGTCACGCCATGTTTCACCACAACCTTGCCAGGTTCGGTCAGTTCGCAGTTACCGCCCTGCTCAGCCGCCATATCGACGATTACGCTGCCAGGCTTCATGGACTGAACCATTTCAGCGGTAATCAGACGCGGTGCTGGTTTACCAGGGATCAGCGCGGTGGTGATGATGATGTCGCATTCCTTGGCTTGCTGGGCGTACATCTCACGCTGCGCAGCCTGGAAACCTTCGGACATGACCTTGGCATAGCCGCCACCGCCCGAACCTTCTTCGTCATAATCGACCTTCACGAATTCGCCGCCCAGCGACACCACTTGATCGGCCACTTCGGCACGAGTATCGTTGGCACGCACGATGGCGCCCAGGCTGGCAGCCGTACCGATAGCAGCCAAACCGGCCACACCAGCACCTGCGATAAAGACCTTGGCCGGAGCAACCTTGCCTGCAGCCGTGATCTGGCCGTTGAAGAAACGGCCAAAAGCATTGGCAGCCTCGATAACGGCGCGATAGCCGCTGACACCGGCGGTGGAGGTCAACGCATCCATCTTCTGTGCACGCGAAAGTGTGCGCGGCAGCGAGTCCATCGCCAAAACGGTGACACGCTTGGCGGCAAGCTGCTGCATCAATTCAGGATTCTGTGCCGGCCAGATAAAGCCGATCAGGGTGCTACCTTCGCGAATCAGACCGACTTCTTCGGCGCTTGGAGCGCGTACCTTAAAGACGATATCGGACGTGGACCACAAGTTGGCAGCGCCTTGCACGATCTGTGCACCGGCGGCGCGATAGGTATCGTCGCTGAAGTTTGCGTCGTCACCAGCGCCTGATTCCACACTGACGGAAAAGCCAAGTTTGATGAGCTTTTCGACGACTTCTGGCACAGTCGCCACCCGTTTTTCCCCGGGGAATGACTCCCGTGGCACCCCTATAACTAAAGACATAATGCATCTCTCATAGTTTGTTTAAATTCTGTATCGCCGCGACCAGCAAATGGTTAAAAACCCGGTTCTAGCAGCCCTGAACGGCGCGACCGGGTTTCTAAATTGTTACGACTGCTAATCGTTATTTTTTCAGTCCGGCGAATTTATTCTTTTCATCAACAAAGACAATTTTCGGCACATACGTTTCGACTTCTTCGTCTGTCATGGAACCGTAAGTGCAAATAATCAGCAAATCGCCCAGTTGCGCGCAGCGCGCGGCAGCACCGTTGAGCGAAATCTCGCCACTACCCTTGGCGCCTTTGATGGCGTAGGTGGAGAAACGCTTGCCGTTATTAATGTTGTACAGCTCAATTTTTTCGCCGACACGAATGTCAGCGGCGGTCAGCAGGTCTTCGTCTATGCCGCACGAACCCTCGTAATGCAGGTCAGCCTGAGTCACCGTTACACGGTGGATTTTTGACCTGAGCATGATACGTTGCATTTTTATTCCGTTTCGTTACTTAAAACTTTGCCTCGACGCCAAAGCCCGGCGCAGGCAAATCTATTAATTGTGTAATTCCTGGCACTGCGCTTTCACGGTATGTGAGGCAGCAAACCATACATTCCTGTAGCGAAATTTCCGCTCAGTGGCAGGGTCATTACCCGGGTCGGGCTAGCGCCTGCCAACTTCCGTAGGGGTTTTACAAGGAAGCGAACTGATAAGCATAAGGCCAAATGCCCGCCTTAGCAAAGACAAAAGATGAGCAATCTTGACCTGACTCATTTTATTACAATATTTTCTGCCCGGGAAACATTGCAGGCAACTTTCCTTGGTGCGCGCTAAAATAGCGGGTTATTCCGAGAGCCACTATGCCTGATATCTGGAAACCATCTGTTACTGTAGCTGCCGTCGCCGAGCGCAATGGGCACTTCCTGCTGGTAGAAGAAGAGACCAGTGAAGGCGTGCGCTTTAACCAACCAGCGGGTCATCTGGACCCGCATGAATCGCTGAAAGAGGCTGTCGTCCGGGAAACCCTGGAGGAAACTGCGCACGATTTTACGCCCACCGCTTTGGTCGGCATGTACATGTCGCGCTATATTTCGGCCCGTACCGGGCATGACGTCACTTATTTAAGCTTTACCTTCTGCGGCGAAGTCGGCGCCAAGCACGACCAGGCACTGGATGTCGGCATCCTGCGTGCGGTCTGGATGAGCTACGAAGAACTCGTCGCCACCCGGGAAAAGCACCGCAGCCCGTCGGTATTGCAACGCGTTGATGATTATCTGGCAGGCAAGCGCGCGCCGCTGTCGCTGCTCATTACGCATCCATCCATCTACGAGGTAGTAAATAATGGCTAAAAAACGTGTCGTCATCGGTATGTCCGGTGGTGTCGACTCGTCCGTTTCTGCCTGGCTGTTAAAAGAACAAGGGTATGAAGTCATCGGTCTCTTCATGAAGAACTGGGAAGATGACGACGATTCCGAATATTGCTCAACGCGCCAGGACTGGATAGATGCTGCCAGCGTGGCAGACGTGGTCGGCGTTGACATTGAGGCAGTTAATTTTGCCTCCGAGTACAAAGACCGTGTCTTCGCCGAGTTCCTGCGCGAATACCAGGCTGGCCGCACGCCTAACCCGGACGTGCTGTGTAATGCCGAAATCAAATTCAAGGCTTTCCTCGACCACGCCATGCTGCTCGGCGCCGACATGATCGCCACCGGCCACTACGCACGCGTACGCGAAGTCACCTCAGGTCCGGATGCAGGCCGTGTCGAACTGCTGAAAGCGGTGGATGCGAGCAAGGATCAAAGCTACTTCCTGCACCGCCTGAATCAGGCACAGCTATCGAAGACTCTGTTCCCGCTCGGTGAAATTCGTAAAACCGAAGTACGCAAGATCGCGGAACAATTGAAATTGCCGAATGCGACCAAAAAGGACTCGACCGGCATCTGCTTCATCGGCGAACGACCGTTCCGTGAATTCCTGAACCGCTACCTGTCGTATCAACCAGGTCCAATGAAAACACCGGACGGCGTTATCGTTGGTGAACATGTGGGCCTGAGCTTTTATACGCTCGGACAACGCAAAGGCATAGGACTGGGCGGCATGAAATCGCACAAAAACACCGATGGCAATAGCGAACCCTGGTATGTGGCGCGCAAGGATGTGGCGACCAATACGCTTTATATCGTTCAGGGACACGACCATCCATGGTTGTTGTCGAACGAGCTCAGCGCGGGTCAAATGAGTTGGGTAGCCGGTAGTGCACCAAGTGAAGAACTGGTGTCAGCCAAAACACGCTATCGGCAAGCCGACGTCGCCTGCAGCCAACACACTGGCACAGATAGTTTTTCACTGACCTTTGCTACGCCACAATGGGCAGTTACGCCTGGTCAGTCCGCCGTACTTTACCAAGGTGACGTTTGCCTCGGAGGCGGCATCATCAATACTTCTGTCATCCCAACCTAACTGATTAAGCGGTGATCAACAATGTGATCACCGCTTAGTAAGAAACAGGTCAGAAATCGGCCTGATCCTTTTGGTACAAATCAATATATGGCCCTGCAGGCAAACCCTGCCCTTTCGTGCTGACAGCCAGCGCATTTGCCTGCTGTGCCAGTGGCACGTAGTTAGGCGCTGCTTTCGCAATTGCCGCTACTACCGCTTGCGCAATCAATCCGGCAATCCCACCGCCCGAGTTATTGTTTTGCGGTTGATACACCAGCTTCTGCGTATTGCTCCACAAAGTCTGGCCGCTTGTAGCACTCTTCAACACATAGTTCATTTCAACCGTTACTGTCGTTGAAAAAACCACGTACTGCGCATCCCAACGTTCGATCGTGATGTACATGACCGCATCGGCCCCAAACATCTTACCCATTCTCTGCGGATCACCTGCATGCACCATATCTGCATCATTGAGGCCATCGTCTTCCATCATGCGCTTAACCAGATGCACAGGGAAAACGTAATATCCCCGCTCAGCCAAAGGCCGAGAAATGGTAGACAAGAAATAATCCGGTGCGTTGACTTCCACGCTACGATTAATCGCAGGCACAACCAGGATAGAACGCGGCGCCTCAGTGCGCAAATCGGTGTAATCCTTTTTCTTGCTCATTTGCGTCGCACAACCGCTCAAACCCAAAACCAGCATGCACAACAGCAGCGCTTTAATATTTCGTGACATGCCCGGTTACTCCTTACGTGCGATGGGTTGATTTGCAGAACTTGAGGCAATACGAATCAGATTGTTCATCAGATATGTTGACTCAGGCCACTTTGCTTTTTCTTTTTCAAACTGCACAATCGCGTCCTTGGACTTGCCTTCCTGCAGCATCAGGAAACCGTATTCAGCGTAGAGTCCAGGCGCGACCGGTTTGCCAGTTGCCTCCGAATCCGTAATCGTGCGCTGCAATTCGGCAGCATGTTCAGCTGATTTGGAGGTGTCTTTGTAATACGAATACAGAGATCCCTCGTAATTGCCCCAATTATATTTGGCAGGAGCCGCACAAGCCGTCAAAAGCAAGACAGCAGATAGAGACAGTAATGAAGAGAGCCGCATTATCGACCTCCCGCATTGACCGTCACTGTGCGCGATTCACCATTGCTGACGACAGCTTTCTCTGCATGCACGGTAACATTTCCTTGCTTGATTTCTACTTGATGCAAGCCTTCTTCAACAATCAACTCGTTAGGCACACCGTTGAATTGCTCCGCTGGCCCCATCACGAGACCGTCCACTACCAGAATAGCGCCAACCGGTGCCCCTTTGACAATCAGGGTAGGACGCGGCGATCCGGTTTTAACTGTGGTTTCAGGTAAGGCACACGCACCCAGCATCAAGGCAAGTGCCATTAAAAAATAATTTTTCATTTCTATTAATCCTTGTTTTCAGCCACAAATATCGTTGTGCCCTTGGCGGCGACAGCGCTACCAGAAACGAGCTCCGCAATTGCACCTTCGTTTGTTTCGTTATCCCCAAACAAACCGGTTACGCGCAAAGTACCGACCTTAGTTGGCGGCAATGTGATGGCAAAGCCGGTTTGTTTACTGCTTACCGTTTCACCCTGTTGCATCACTGCCAGCGTATCCCCAACCTTCAGCCCCTGGCGTGCACCACCAGAAACGAAAACTTGTTTGCCATTCACTTTAAGAATGTCAGTGCGCCAAGGACGCTCTTCCAGCTTTGCGATCAATGCATTCTGTACATCCGAAATTGCGGCACCGATAGCGCGGTCATTCAAAGTGCCGTCGTAATCGGCCTTGCTGCCAAAACCGGCAATTTCACCCGATTCGCTTGTCGCTTCACCCGTCCCGGTTGCGGTAAAAAATAGGAAGCCCGTGCGTGCATCAACCAGACGGATTTCTATTTTTGCGCGCGCAGTTTGTATTTTTGTCGCGCTCAGAAAGCCGGATGTCCCGGTCGTGCTGCGACCGAACTCAGTAACCGAACCTAGGATTAAGGTATCCACGCCGATCAGATTTCCCTCTTTCAGCAAAGCCTGTTCATTTTTGATTTTTTCGAGATCAGAACGCTCAAAGGTCAGGAACTTGTTTGAGCTGATAAGGCGGCTATTCAACATATCCGACGCTTGCTTCCCCAACGGATCCAGGTTGGCATCAACCTGGAATGTCTTGCCATAGCGGGTTTCGTTGGTAAAGCGACCAATCGCAATTTTTCGCTTCAAGGTTTTCAGTTGCGGCGTAGCCACCTGTTTTTGCGCTTCGACCTGTTGCGCACGACTTACTGGCGCTTCAACTGGCTGAGTTGGGGTAGATGTCACCGCACAGGCGCCAAGAAATATCGGCGACGCTATCAAAAGCCATTTAATTGACATAAGGAATCCAGAATTGAAGGAGAAAAAATGAGTGCCGGCAGCCCGGCATCAAACGTTCGACAGCGCTAAATTGCTGCGCATTGAAAAACCTGAAGAAAGAACAAGTGCCTTTTCCTTTGATATCTCAAGCGTTTTTTATAAGGTGCGACGTGAAGATCGCACATATTTTTGCCAACGAAGACTACCCAGATGGTTGCCAAAAAGCAATGCCATTTTTATGGGATGGACAGAAAAACGCATTCA
This sequence comes from Herminiimonas sp., assembly GCA_040393485.1. GTDB lineage: Bacteria > Pseudomonadota > Gammaproteobacteria > Burkholderiales > Burkholderiaceae_D > Oxalicibacterium. The sequence continues at coordinate 434 of JBEBUE010000169.1, read as the reverse complement.
TGAGCTTGAATCGAGAAAGTTCTCGGGAAACCCCATCCAAACTCATTTGACGTACCCTTGTGTACACTGTGTCGCAATTTATCTGCACACCGCAGCCATTTTGTTCGGAGAAAAAATGCGTTTGTTCCCCATCGGTTATCTGGCCCTTGTTGTATCTGGCTTACTGTTTGTCCTCTCCCTATTCTTAACTTCGCATTCCGGTAACGCCTGGTGGCTGGTTGCATTATTCGGCTTACTCACTGTTGTTGGTATCAGCGACGTACTGCAAACCAAACGCGCGGTGCTACGGAATTACCCCATCCTCGGGCACTTCCGTTACATGTTTGAGTCGGTGCGTCCTGAGATACGCCAATACTTTCTGGAAGACGATGCGGCACCGAATCCTTTCTCGCGCAATCAGCGTTCACTCGTATATCAACGCGCCAAGCAAGCGA
>JBEBUE010000168.1:0-6514 GCA_040393485.1 Herminiimonas sp. | reverse complement strand
TCGTCGAACAAATGCAGGCAGGTGACAGTTCGGTCGCCGGACTGACCGGCAACCCGTGGTGGTCGGTTGCGGAACTGTACGCGCTTTCAGCGCAGGTAGAACGCCAGCTACCGTCCGTTACCTCACCCTGTCTGCTAGTACACGCCACCGAAGACGATATTGCCAGCCTGCAGAAAAATGCCATGCTTGTACAAAACAAAGTCAGTGGCCCGGTCCAGACCCTGTGGCTGGAAGACAGCTACCACATGGTAACGATAGATAGGGAACGTCGCCTGGTCATAGAACGCGCATGCAACTTCATCGCTGATACGGTAAGCAAACATTTCACGGCCCATACAGCACATGAAGGCAAACCCGACGGCCTGGTTCCCGCATGACAGGTAACAGTTTGCCGTGGCTGGCCATACTCTTATGGGTCGCTAATGTAATCGTGGATAGTGCCGGGCAACTGGCATTCAAGGCAGCTGCCATCAATGATGCCGACGCCTCTGGTCTCGCGCGCTGGACGCGTATGGCGCAACATCCATGGCTGTGGTTAGGAATCAGCTGCTATGTGTTTGAATTTGTCCTGTGGCTCGCCTTCCTGTCACTGGTGCCGCTTTCGCAAGGTGTGCTGATGGGTTCCATCAATATCGTCGCCATCATGCTGGCCGGGCGCTGGCTCTTCAAGGAACGTCTAACTCGCCTGCGCGTCATCGGCATCCTGCTGGTTTCACTGGGCGTCGCCATCGTGGGCTTGCCGGCATGAAGAAGCGCTTCTATATCATCGGCTTCCTTGCCCTGCTCGCCTTCGACACGCTGGCACAGCTAAGCTTCAAATACGCTGCCATCCACGCCCTGCCCTTGCAGGCTGACCTGGCATGGCTGCTGCGCGTCTTTAGCATGCCGTGGATCTACGGTGCCTTCATCGGTTACATCGGTGCTTTCTTTAGCTGGATGACCCTGCTCAAGCATGCACCTATCGGTCCTGCCTTCGCTGCTTCGCATCTGGAAATCCTGTCCGTCATGCTGCTGTCAGCCTGGCTCTTCAATGAAAAAATCGGCTGGCCGCAAATCGTAGCGGCGATCCTGATCGTCGCCGGTGTCATCTGCCTGGCCTTGAGCGAAAGCGAAATCCATCCTGCCACCGAGGATAGCGAGGGCCATGCAGTTCGCTGATAATCCGCAAGCCTGGCACGAAGTTCCTCCCACCGCGGGTCTGCCACTACATCTGAGCGATTTGTTGCCGGGGCGTGCCGGGCTGGCCACCGCGATCGCCGACTTCCTGCAAGTTGAACACGCACAACTGGAAAGTTCAGGCACCGCCGCTTTGATCGTTGCCTTGCATGCGCTGCATGACATGGCACCGCATCGGCATATCGTCGTCATTCCCGCCTACACTTGCCCGCTAGTCGCGCTGGCCATTGCGCAAGCCGGACTCACTCTGCGTATCTGCGATTTACGGCCAGATAGCCTGGCGCTGGATCCCGTCATGCTGGCAACTTTGTGCGATAGCAGTACCCTCGCCATCCTCCCTACGCATCTGTGTGGCAGGATTAGTGCGATCGCCGACGTGCAGGCAATTGCGCAAGCATGCGGTGCCTGGGTCATCGAAGATGCAGCGCAAGCTTTAGGTGCCAGGATCGGTAGCGACAGCGTCGGCAGTCAAAGTGATATTGCCATTTACAGTCTCGCAGTCGGCAAAGGTTTGAGCATTTACGAGGGCGGTATCCTGACTACGCGTGACCCTGCGATCCGTGCTGCCTGCGCCGCCGCCAGCCAACGCCTGGCACCGGCACGTCCTCTGGTCGAAGCAAAACGTGCCGTCGAACTCGCCGCGTATGCCTTGCTGTATCGACCATCGCTATTACCGCTGGTATATGGGCGACCTTTGCGTCATGCCTTGTATCTGGACGACTGGCTGGCTGCTGCTGGTGACCGCTTCCCGGCTCGCACGGTATTACATCGCCCAGGCAAGTGGCGTCAGGCAGTCGGTGTGCGTGCGCTGAAACGTCTGGCGACCTTTCAGACGTACTTGCATCAACAGGCGGTACGTCGCCTGCCGCAATTACGCGCCATCAATGGCATAACGATATTGGAAGATGAGGAAGGGAAAGGCACCTGGCCGGTATTAACCATCCTGATGCCGAATCGTGCCGACCGTGACGCGGCTTTACAGGCATTGTGGGGGAGCGGCTGTGGCATTAGCCTGCCCTTTGTGCATGCATTGCCTGATTACCCGTATCTCAAAGAATTGATGCCTGCCGCAGCATTGGACAAGCGGGCCTTACCCAATGCACGTCGCCTCGCTGGCAGGATACTCTCTATCAGCAATAGCCCGTGGCTGGATGACGCGAGCTTTTCCTACATCTGCGCCACGCTCGCCAACATCTGCAAACGCGGTTATTAAGTCTGCAGCTAATAAGACTTTTTAAAGTCCGATGCCGGAGTATTCCATGTTCGCATGCAAGCGAGCGACCAAACGTCGGTTCATCGCCTGCTGCTGCGCTTGCCATTCCCGCAGCGTTGCTGGCGCAATTGCCAGTGTCTGCTCGTCACCTGCGCTCAGCCAGCGCTTCCAGGCACTAGGATGATGGTATTCCGATACATCGCCTGTGATATCGCTGGCGATCAATTGCCCGTTGAGCACATCGATCATTTGCATCACTTGCGCTTCCTGTAATTGCCCCTGATCCCAGTTGGTGCGTACTACCTCCGGACTGAAAGCATCCTTGTCGATGGACAAATACGTATCTTCCGGATTCGCAGCCAACATCTCGCAGACGGTTTCGGTCAGCAGACTGGCACTATCGAACTGACGAAAAGCATGTCGCAAGCCCAGCAAGCGCGACCAGCTAGTGTCCACACCTATGCTCCAATAGCTCAGCTTACCAGCCAGCAACGGGCGCAGATAGTTTTCCCAAGCGTGACCACGGCCGATATCTGGTGAAGTGATGCCGATTACATGCACATGGCTCACCTGCGGCAACATCGCAACCCGTCGCACCCAGGAGCCGCAATGTACGCCAAATAAATAGCGCATATTGTCGGGATGATTGTCTATCACCAGCAAGCGTAGCGGTCGTTGACGCCGGGCGGCCACCCGCTTCACAAGTGGCAGGCTGAGATGATGAAAGTCGCCACTGCCCATTAACACGGTGCCGTACTCCGCTGGCAGCACGGTATCGAGATGACGTTCAAATGCATTTAGTACCTGACGTCGGCAACCAAAGCGCAAACGTGGCTGCCAATCCTGCAAAGCCAGATGTAACGCTCCGTCCGGTATTCCGGTGGAACCATCCAAATCCAGTACGACAGGTGGCCTAGCCATGGTGTTGCTCGCTCCAGAGTCTATCGCTTTCAAAATGCGCAGTGAAGCGCCGTGCCAACGTACGCAGTAAAGGATTGCGTACATACACTGCGTGCCGCGTATAGGTAAAGGAAGCACCGAGCTCAGCCTTCACCTGTGGATCGGTCCAGCCAGCGACATAATGCGTCAAACCACGCTCCAGCGCATATTCAAGATTAATGAACCAGCTGATGAAATATAGATTGTTTTCACGTGCTTGCGGATAGCGCAAGCCTATGTATTTATCGATCAGGCGTCCGTCGTGTTCAAAGCAAAGGTTATAACCGATCAGCTCACCATCGCGGCGATATTCAAAACTGATACCGTGATTGCTCGCATCGCGTAGCATCGCAACGAAGAACTCACGCGTCAGCAGGTCAAAATGGATTTCACTCTGCTCATACACATCCCGATACAACGCGTAATACGTATTCACCACGCTGTCGTCAGCAAAGAGTGCATCACCGGTACGTACGCGATCTATCTGTAAACCTTCACGTTTGCGTAGTTTGCGCCGCAGATTCTTGCGGCGGCTGGTCGATAGCCTGTCCAGATACGCATCTATGCTGTCAAAATCTATCGCCACATATGCCAGCGCCTGTCCTTCGACCAGCAGGAAATCGTGTTCCCTACACGCCGCGACAAATTGCTCGGCACGTGTATTGGTATACACATCAAGCAAGGGCGAACGCTGGGGAATATCTTTTACGATAAGCAGTTTGTGGTCCCGCCCTGCTTTTGCAAGCAGATCATGCAGGAAGAAGCTGGCATCACAATCAGGCAGTAATGTGTATTCGGTAACTGTCGTACCAACGAATGCGGTACGGATACGCAGCCACGGCAACCAGCGAGTAGCCCAGGGCAAGGCGTGCACACGCCGCCGTAGCGTATCGTCGGCGGTCGTCAACAAATCAAATGAAGCGACGAAAGCCGGGATTCCCGGAGCGGCTGCAAAAGCAGTAAAACCTAGCGGCGGATGCGCGTCAAACAAATTGACCAGCGCATCCGGCTCAAGTTGATTCAGGCGCGAACGATACACGCCGTCACGCATATCAGGCACGTTTGGCGCGTGTCAGGAGTTGGTCCAGCAATACCATCGCTTCATCTATCTCATCCCGGCTGATCATCAACGATGGTGCAAAAGTGATCACGTTTTTGTAGTAACCGCCGACGTCCAATACCAGGCCGCGTTTCTGCCCTTTGTACTCGAGCGTGCCTTCGAGACCCATATCAACCATTTTGTCGAGCAAGGCACGATTCGGTGTAAAGCCGTCATCGGTACAAATTTCCGCGCGCAATGCAAGACCCAGGCCATCCACGTCACCGATTTCCTTATGGCGTTTTTGCAGGTCTTTCAATCCTTCGAGGAAGTAAGCACCGCTCTCACAGACTTGCTTGCCGAAGTCCACTTCATGCGTCATCTTCAATACTTCCAGTCCGATCGCAGTACCCAGCGGGTTGGAAGCGAAGGTTGAGTGCGTGGAGCCTGGCGGGAAGATAGTCGGATTGATCAGTTCTTCACGCGCCCACAGGCCACTCAAGGCATTCAAACCATTGGTCAATGCTTTAGCGAACACCAGGACGTCAGGTTGCACGCCGAAGTTCTCGATGGACCACAACTTGCCGGTACGCCAGAAGCCCATCTGGATTTCGTCGACAACCAGCAACACACCGTGGTCATCCAGTACTTTCTTCATGCCTTTGAAGTAGTTCGGTGGTGGAATGACATAACCACCGGTCCCCTGGATAGGCTCTATGTAGAAAGCAGCATACTCACATTGACTGGTCTTTGGATCCCAGATCGCGTGGTACTCGTTTTCGAATTTGCGCTCGAAATCCTTGACCAGCGATTCACCGTATTCTTCGGCAGTCATACCTTTAGGACGACGGAACGGATATGGGAAAGGAAGAAATTGCGCACGATCACTGAAATGACCGAAGCGTCGACGATAACGGTAACTTGAAGTAATGCTGGAAGCGCCCAGGGTACGGCCGTGGTAACCACCCTCGAAAGCAAACATCAGGCTTTTACCGTTGCTGGCATTACGCACAACTTTCAACGAATCTTCAATTGCCTGGGCACCGCCGACATTGAAATGCACGCGGCCTTCGCGGCCCCACTTCTGTTCTGCATCCTGCGCGATCCATTTCGCCAATTCAATCTTGGTCGGATGCAAATACTGGCTGGCGATCTGTGGCAGCGTATCGAGCTGCTTCTTCATCGCGTCTTCCAGGCGCTTGTTCTTGTAGCCGAAATTGACAGCCGAATACCACATCTGTAAATCAAGATAGCGCGTATCCTGCGCATCTATCATGTAGCTACCCTCGCAACCGGCGAAGATCTTCGGTGGATTTACGTAATGGACGGTGTCACCGAAGGAACAATATTTCGCTTCGTCAGCCAGCAGGTTTGCGCTCATGCATACTCCAGATTGTGCGTTGAAAAGTCGCTGCAACCATAAGACGCAACGACAACTGCATGCATTCTGGAATGACAACCTTTCGCAACTGTCGAGGAATTGTGTGGAATATGTGGAGAAAACAGGAAGCCCCTCCCTTTCCATGCTGCAGCACAAACGACAAAGGAATAGGAGAAAGCCGTACAGGAGAAATCGGGCGTAAATGAAAAAGGAGCTTATAGCTCCTTTTTTACCGAAATCTTGCGACGGAAGCGAATTCGGTTATACGAATTCAGTTTCGATTTAGTGGATGCTTAATTATAAGTAACATTAAATGTCGCTTTAGCATTCGCTGGCCCGGCAATTATCCCCGCAGCCGTTGCTGCAGTCTGCACATAACTCGCAGTCAACGGTATCCGGAACAATGTCTCTCCTTCCGCCTGGTATACGGTGCCAGCCGACCATTGGTTGGTGTTCGGTATCTGGTCGGAATCGGGACCATAACTCACAATCGCATCTTTATATTTGATCTGTACACCTATGCCAGCCGCCTTCTCCACCCCGCTCAAGGTCAACACATTGCTCCGGTTGGAAACCGTCGTATTGTCAGTCAGCGTGACATACGCATTCGTTCTACTACCCGGCGCACCTCCGGAACATGCAAGGTCGATAGAAAAAGGAACCGCCTCTGACGTTGATCCTGGACCTTTAAATGTTTGAGCAGGAACCTGGCGCAGATACACTGATTGATCAGGTATCTTTACCGAACAGCTGGGCCCGATAATCA
>JBEBUE010000167.1:0-6515 GCA_040393485.1 Herminiimonas sp. | reverse complement strand
CCCAGCTTTTGCACCACCAGCCGCGTGAGGTATTCCTGCACAGCCTTGGCCAGGCGCGACAGGATTGCGATCACCAGGGCCAGCGCGAGCAAGGACAGCACACCGGTAACCAGTTGCTGATCCGTCTTGCCGACCGGCCTGATCGCATATTCATCTATGATTTTGCCGAGGATGATGGGATCAATCAGCGCCAGTACCTGGCTGATTGCCGCCAGCAACAAGGCCAGGACAACCAGGCGATTGTGCGGTTTGAGGTAAGTCCAGAGGATGTGCATGGCTTCCGCTCCGTGCTTGATGATCACTGGCTGCAGATAGCCAGGCGGAAGCGCTATCTGATGTCAGGCCGCGGCGGTACTCAGGTTATCGGTACTGCCATGCTCATCCACCAGCACCCGGTTGCGACCTTCGTTCTTGGCAGTGTACAACGCACGGTCAGCCCGTATGCTTAAACGATCAAAACTTTCGCCATCACGCCAGGTCGCGATGCCGATACTAATACTGTAGTGGCACTCACCAAAAGCGCCTGAAATCAGATGCCGCTCTGAATCTTCGCGCAAACGCCGTGCGATCGCCAACGCCCCGGCCGTATCCGTATTCGGCAACAGGATACCGAACTCTTCGCCACCAAGCCGTCCCAGCGCATCGCCATCGCGCAATGATGCGCGGGTCATACGGGCAAATTCGCGCAGCACCTCGTCGCCACCTGCGTGGCCAAAAGTATCGTTAATGCGTTTGAAATGATCAAGATCGATAATCAACAATGACAAGGGACGTCCCAGCTTCCCTGCACGCATAATCTGTTCGCGAGCCACCGCTTCCAGGCGCTTGCGCGACATGGCTTCCGTCAGGTGGTCGTGGTTGGCCGCATCTTCGAGCGTGGCCAGCATGGCATCATGCGTGAGCATCACTACTGCCATGGTCATGGTCGGCAGGGTCACCGCGCCTATCACCATCAGCACGATATTCCAGAAGGTATCGAACATCATGGTGCTGGACGGCTGATCCAGCGTGATGAAATAGATGCCGCGCACCAACTGGCAAGCTGCAAAAATCAGCGCCAGAATGGCGGCAAACCAGTAGTTATAGGCATTGCGGTGCGGCGGTTTATGCCGCAAGAGGACCACGCCGGACGCGATACATATCGCGCAAAAGAAAGTGGTCATAATCAGTACCCGCACCGGGATACTATTTATGGCGTAGCGCCAGATGATCAGCCCCAGCACGACCAGGGCTATGCCGGCTATCAGCACATTCCAGCGCGACGGCTGACCGACGAAGCGCGCGCAGCCAACGAAGTAATAAGCAGCGGCTAACGCCAGTACACCATTGGCAATGACGACGGAAATGAAATCCGGGATCAGGTCACGCAAAGCCAGCAAAGGCAAGGCAATGACGACCATCATGTTCGATGCAAACCACTCTTGCACACCCGCCACCGCCGAACGCAGCAAGGACCCCAGCACTATCGTCATTGCGAGACTGAGCAACGCAGTGGTAGTCAGGATCGAAGCAAGTGTCAGCATGAGCTGGAAGCCGGATTTGGGTAATGGAGTACCTATTGTAATCCGCGTCGCCAGTAAAAACTTGATTCATTGCAACATTTGCCAGATACAGATCGGCAAATGTTGTATGAGTTAGCAGCAAAGATCAGTAGCTACGATCAGTTGGCGGCGTCCACTGGTACAACCAGGTTTCCGACAAAGGCTGGCCATCTGCCGCCAGATAGAGCCGCAGGTCTATCGGCCCTTTGACCTCATCGCCGACCTTCAAGTCGAAAATGGCCCGGTACCCTTTGATATCGTGCAAAGGCCGGGCCGAGGTAATCTCGACGGTGCCGTGCGTTGCCGAAATCACTGGTACCACTTTGACGTCCTTGCCCAGCAGCGCAAAGTCGCCACCCGCAAAGTCCACCGCGAAACGCCATGAGAAGTAAGTGCGCTTCTTGCCGATCACGCCACCGATGCCGGTGCGAGTCGCCACCACGGTTGCAGCCTTGGGCGCATATGGCATCTTCGCACCCCAATGCAGTTTGTAACCGTATAGCAGTTCCTGCCCGGGTTGCGGCTTGGCTTCCGGATTCCAGAAGGCGACGATATTGTCGAAGGTTTCATCCAGCGTAGGAATCTCGACCAACTGCACCGAACCCTTGCCCCACCCTGCTTTCGGCTCCACCCAGAGGCTGGGGCGACGATCATAAAACACGCCGTCATCCTGATAGTGGTCGAAGTTACGATCCCGCTGCATCAGTCCAAAGCCGCGCGGATTCTCGTCCGCGTAAGCGTTAAAGCGCAAGTGTTCGGGGTTAAGCAAAGGACGCCAGATCCATTCACCATTACCCGTCCACATCTCCAGACCGTCAGAGTCATGGATTTCAGGACGCCAGTCATTGCTGATGCGCCTGTCGTTTTCGCCCATCTGGAACATGCTGGTCAGCGGCGCAATACCCATACGTTCGATGGTCTTGCGCGGATACAGGGCGACATCCACGTCCATCAAGGTGGTCGCACCTGGCGCGATTTCAAAACGATAAGCACCCGAGATACTTGGCGAGTCGAGCAAGGCATACACCACCAAATGGCTGGATTGCTTGGCCGGACGCTCCAGCCAAAACTCACTGAAACGCGGGAACTCCTCCGGCCGCTCCATGCCGCAATCGATCGCCAGCCCGCGTGCCGACAGGCCGTACTGCCATTCGCCACCGACTGCACGGAAATAGCTGGCACCCAGGAACGCGGTAATGTCGCGCACCAGGTCGGTATGGAAGTTAACGCGGAAACCGGCGAAACCGAGGTCATTCGGCATGTCCGATCCCTTCAGTCCGCTCTTGCCATAGTTAAACATGGCCGGATCGTAAGCGATCTCGAGTGCCTTGCCATCCTTCACTTCATGGATTTTGACCGACTGATTGGCATACATGCCGAGATGGAAAAACTTCACCTGGAAGCGCAATTTTTCCTGCGCCCATAAAGCGTGATCGTCGCGATAGCCGATGGCCTGGTACTGATCCCAATCCAGCGCCTTCACTGCGGCTGGTACCGGGTAATCCGGCGCATGGTAAGGCTTGCCTGCCAGATCACGGGCCCGTCCTTTCAGCCATGCATAATCGAACGCTTCTGGCTTACCGAGGGTTTTCAGGTTGGAATTGGCGCTGCCGGCAGCGTACAGTGCGGGGGCATGAAATCCGGCCAGGGTCAGTGCGGCGGAAGCTTTGAGTAAATCACGACGTTGCATTGTGCTCCTTGGTAGCTATAGGTTCAGCACGCTTTGGCATGTCTGATGCAAGAACGTTCACTTTCTTGCCACTGGAAAATTATCTTAGTGCGGGCGCAAACATGGTTTTATCTGCAATTCGTGTGCCATGAGAAATTATGCGCAACTCATTTTTTGATCTTAGAATTCACTTTACGTTTAAAATTAATTATCTTTAAAATCAATTAACTAGAGCACATATTAAATGTTATTTATGCAGATTGATTTAAGCGGCCTCAATGAAGAAAAACGATTAATTGACCCATACCAAGACAAACCCCGCCCTGATTGGATACTATCTGCCTCTTACTCATACCAACGATAGGAGCATCAATGAGCGATCAGAACACAGACACGGCACCGGCAGAAGATACTTACAGCCGAAGCGAGATCCTTTCTTTCTGCCGCCATCTCGGCCGCAGCCTGAAAGGCAGCAATGAGGAAAGCAATACCGCCCTCGCCATGCACCTGATGCGTGAAGCCGAGTATCTGGGCAAAAACCAATTCGAAACCGTTGCCGATATGTTTGCAGCGGTCGCACACACGGTTGATCCCAACCTGCCAAAGAAATAATTTCCGGCATCAGTTCATAGAATTGAAACACCTGCTGCACTGCTTAAAAATTGTGCAGCAGGTATCACGCCCTCACCGACCTCGCATCCTTCGTTCCGGCAAGCTCTGAACAAATTAACATCCGTTACAAAAAATAGTCCTTTGCGCAGCACCTAACTGCAACTTTGCACATGCAAACGAGGCTATTATTCCCGCTCAAAGAAATTCATTCGAGCGTATATGATCCGTTCCATCCTCCTCGCTGTTGCCATCACTGCTGTCAGCTCCGCATCTGCCACGACCGTCGCTTCCAAACATGCCATCGTGATCGATGAAAGCACCGGCAAAGTCGTATTTGAAAAGAACGCCACCGACATCGTCCCCATTGCCTCCCTCACCAAACTGATGACAGCGATGGTGGTACTCGACGCAAAACCCGATATGCATGAGCACATCACGGTGCTCGAAGATGATGTAGACACGTTGAAATTCAGCTCATCACGCGTCCCGGTAGGCGCCGTCCTGACGCGCCACGAATTGCTGGAACTGGCCTTGATGTCATCCGACAACCGCGCCGCGCACGCGCTGGCACGCTCCTATCCCGGTGGTTTGGAACACTTTAAAGTGGCGGTACGAAGCAAAGCGCATATGCTTAACCTGCGCCGCACCAATATAGAAGAACCGACCGGCCTCTCGCCTTACAACACATCCACCGCAACGGATCTTGCCAAGCTCGCACTGGCGGCATCCAAATATCCGGAAATTGAAAGAATTACGACGGTCAGCAACGACCTGATCGACGTCAACGGCTCCATGCGTCAGTACCACAACACCAATAAACTGGTCGGCGACAAAAACTGGGCCATCTCGCTCTCCAAAACCGGTTATACGCAAGAAGCCGGACGCTGCATCATCATGCGTGTGCGTGCCGCAGGACGTGACGCCATCATGGTCTTATTGAATGCACGCGGGAGTTCGAGCCGGACTGCAGATGCCAACTATCTGCATCGTTTGCTGACGAAAGAACATCATCAGCCGGTAATGGCCAGGCTCAATCTCAAGTAAACCCGACCGGATTGCAATCGCTTGAGGTCGTAAGCGATTGCGCTACTTCAATTCAAATATGCCGCTGGAACTCCAGCGGTTTTGCTTCCAACTTCGCTTCAGGCCCTGCCTCCGGATTGGACTCACAAGTCGAGCACGTGCTGCAACCACTACCGCAGCCACCACCTGCACTCTCACCCGGCATCAAAAATCCACCCAGTTTGCGCAGCACATAGGGGCGCGCGGGCTGGTCCAGCATAGTCGCAAGCACCTGTTGACGGGCACGCATCCACTTCGGCATTAGTTTGCGCAGCACATACAGCGCACTGAAGAAAACAATCGCGCCGATAATCACGTCTTGCAGCAAGTTATACGCGTTCATGTCAGCGCCTTTGTAATCTGATAAGTCAGGAATGCCGCAAGGTAAGCCAGGCCAAACAGGTAACCGGCAGAGACGGCCACCGTACGCCAGGAATTCGTTTCGCGCCGGATCACCGCCAGCGTTGACATACATTGCGGCGCAAACACATACCAGGCCAGCAAAGACAAGGCGGTCGCCAGCGACCATTGCGCAGCGATCAGGGGGCCGAGCTGGGCCGCTACCGCTTCTTCACTACCCGACATTGCATACACTGTACCCAGCGCAGCAACTGCCACTTCACGCGCCGCCAGTCCCGGGATCAGTGCAATACAGATCTGCCAGTTGAAGCCGATAGGTGCAAATATGGGTTCCATCAAACGGCCAAGCTGACCGGCCAGGCTGTAATCAATAGCTGGTAAAGTCGCGCCTTCAGGCGGTGCCGGAAAGGTCGAGAGGAACCACAACAATACCGTCAGCGACAGGATGATAGTCGTGACGCGACGCAGGAAGATCAACGCACGTTCCCACAGACCGATGGCAACGTTGCGTATGCCCGGCATGCGGTACGAAGGTAATTCCATCAGCAAGGCATGCTCGCTCTTATCCTTGCGCATGCGCTTGATAAACCACGCCACCGCCATTGCACTGACGATACCGGCCACATACAACACGAATAACACGATCCCCTGCAGGTTAAAAATACCCCATACCGTGCTGGCCGGAATGAACGCCGCGATCAGCAAGGTGTATACCGGCAAGCGTGCGGAGCAGGTCATCAGTGGCGCAACCAGGATCGTCGTCAAACGGTCACGCGGGTCCTGGATGCTGCGCGTCGCCATGATGCCCGGGATCGCGCATGCAAAACTGGATAGTAAAGGAATAAAGGAACGTCCGGTCAGGCCAGCCTTGAACATCAGGTGGTCGAGCAGGAACGCGGCACGCGGCAGGTAACCGGACTCTTCCAGTACCAGAATAAAGAAGAACAAAATCAGGATCTGCGGCAGGAATACCAGCACCGCCCCCAGTCCGGCAAACAGGCCGTCCACCACCAGGCTGCGCAGCAAGCCGTCAGGCAGCGTTGCGGCAAACCACTCACCGGTGACGGTGACGCCTTCTGTAATACCATCCATCAAAGGCTCGGCCCAGGAAAACACCGCCTGGAAAATAAAGAACATCACCAATGCAAGGATCGCCAGTCCAAACACCGGATGCAAGACCCAGCGATCTATCGTGTCATCGATACTGGAGGTCGCGGTTGGCATCACCACCGCAGCCGCCAGGATCTTGCGCACCTGGTCATGCACCTCAC
>JBEBUE010000166.1:0-6529 GCA_040393485.1 Herminiimonas sp. | reverse complement strand
ATGCAATTGCAAGGCCAGGTATCGACTGGCAGCTTGCGCCATGTTTTGATAAACGACGTCGGCTTCCTGTGCATCGGCACCGGTTACCAGGATGCCAAATGGACGGCGACCCAATTGCGCGTTTAATCGCTTAATCAGTGCATATGCTTTCTTGATGGAGGCAGCACCTGGTGCCACCTGCACGATGATTTCACCATTGCCCATCGCCGGAATAGCAAAGTTATCGTTCATATCCAGTTCGGCGTCCACCATCAGTACATCCGATTGCGCCGCCAAGACACCAAAGGCGTTCGACAAACGACGTTGCTGATGCTGATCACTGCCATTCGCTGCACGCAAGGAACCACGCGTCAGCGAAGCCAGGCCAAAGCCTTGCGGCATCGCATGCACTACCTGGTTTAAGGCGCGCTCCTGACGCGCCACATCCAGCAGCGTGGCCTGCAACTCTGCACCCATGCGATGGCTGATGCCATCGTTGGAAACGCAGGCGTCGAGCAGCACGACGTCACTACCGCTTAAAGCCAGCGAGGCGCTCAGATTGACCAGCATCGCGCTTTTATCAGCAGCAGAAGTTGCTGATAAAAATGTAAAAATGCGCGGCTTCGGTCCTGCGAGCATACGCCGCAAACCTTCCGCCTGATCACATTCGAAACTAGCCAAGAATCACCTCACGCAAACTCTTATCGTTCATTGCACGGACTGTATTTGCCATGACAGCAGGGATCTCCGCATCACCCAATTGGAACGGCGCTGTTTCGCGCTTGAGTTTAAATGCACGGTCAACCAGGTACTGCTGATTGGCGACGTGCAGGTCTTCCGGCACGCGTTGTCCGTTCGCGACGTAGTATAAGTTCAATTTCTGTCTAATGACTACATCTAGTGCACTGCCAATGGTTGCAGCTTCGTCCAGTTTGGTCAATATACAACCTGCCAGGCCATCACCCATGTAGGAGCGCACCACTTCATTCAATGTCTCACCGGTCGAAGTCGCATTCAGGCATAGCAGGCGTTTCACCTGGTCACCCGCACCGGCAAGCATGGCGATCTGGTCAGCCCCCATCTGGTCGCGCTGGCTGACGCCTACGGTGTCAATCAGGACGGTATGCTTGCCTTTGAGTTCATCCAGTGCGATGCGTAGGTCTGCCTCATCCTTGACCGAGTGCACCATGACGCCGAGGATTTTGCCGTAGATGCGCAGTTGTTCGTAACCGCCGATACGATAACCGTCGGTCGTAATCAGTGCCAGCTTACCTGGACCATGGCGCATCACGCAGCGCGCAGCCAGCTTGGCTGTGGTTGTTGTTTTACCTACACCGGTTGGACCAACCAGCGCATAGACGCCGCCCTTTTCCAGGATTTCGTTTTCATCGCCGATGGTCGTCAGGTTGCGGGTCAGGATGGATTTGATCCAGTCCATACCGCTTTGATTGCTGGCACCTGCAGGCAGGCGCGCGATCAGGTAACGCGCCAGGCTGGCGCTAAAACCGGCAGCCAGCATTTCACGCAGTACGGTCGATTTAACCGGCTCGCGTTTTTGCGGATCGTTCCATGCGAGTTCGGACAACTGGATTTCCAGCATGCCGCGCATCGAGCGGATTTCGCTCATCATGCTATTCAATTCGGCCGTGCTGATTTCCACCTTGTCAGAACGCTGGTCTGCGTTTGAGTTATTCGATGTCAGTGCCAGCTGGGACGGCTGAGCTGGCTTGTGATGCGGTACCAGCGAAGCCAGTGTGGTTTCGGAGATGGCAGCACGCTCGACCATCGGTTCTGCCAGCGAGGCCATATCCTCACCAGCCAGCGCCAGAATCTCGACCCCGCCATCAATGGCACGATTCGAGAGGATGACCGCATCAGGTCCAAGTGCTTCGCGCACCAGACTCCATGCGCCGCGTGACGTACTTGCCGTAAATTTCCTGACGTTCATACCTGACCTCCAACTAAGCTAGTTACTCTGATTGTTTTTGAATCCGGGACTTCTGCATGCGATAGCACTTTGAGTTGCGGCAAGGCACGGCGCAGGAAGCGCGCCAGCAATGCGCGCAATTGCGCTGGCACCAGCAGTACCGGTGTTAATCCTAAAGATTCCTGTTGGCGCGTCGCGGCCTCTGCCTGCGCAGCGATTGTGTCCGCCAGGCCCGGCTCGATACCAGCACCGTCTGGGCCACTACCCTGTAAGGCCTGTGTCAACAGACGTTCAAGGCGGTTATCAAGTGTCATCACCGACAATTCATTGGTGGATGGGAACAGCTGCTGCACGATGGCACGTCCCAGCGCTACCCGTACCAGCGCGGTCAATTCATTGACGTCCTGGATGTAGGCGGCATGTTCAGTCATGGTTTCGATGATGGTGTGCATATCGCGGATATGGACGCCTTCGATCAGGAGGTTTTGCAGGACCTTTTGCAAGGTCGACAACGGGATCAGCTTGGGTACCAGGTCTTCCACCAGCTTCGGCGATTCCTTGGTCAAGTGATCCAGCAATTGCTGTACTTCCTGGCGACCCAGCAACTCGGCTGCGTGCGTAGTGATCAAATGATTCAGGTGGGTCGCCACCACGGTACCGGCATCCACCACGGTGTAGCCCATGCCTTGCGCTTGCTCACGCATGCTGGAATCGATCCAGGTTGCAGGCAAGCCAAATGCAGGATCGCTGGTAGTCGGTCCTGGCAAGGTGCCACTGACCATACCAGGGTTGATCGCGAGGAATTGACCAGCCAACGCCTCGCCGCTGCCCACTTCCACGCCTTTAAGCGTGATGCGGTAAGCAGATGGTTTCAGTTCCAGATTGTCGCGAATATGTACTGGCGGCGACAGGAAGCCGACTTCCTGCGCGAATTTCTTACGTATGCCTTTAATGCGACGCAGCAGCTCACCGCTTTGCGATTTATCGACCAATGGGATCAGGCGATAGCCGACTTCCAGGCCCAGCGTATCGACTTGCACGATGTCTTGCCAGGTTGCCTCTTCCACTTCCGGCGCTGGTGGTGGTGCAGTGACTTCTGGCTCAACCTCAGGTGCTTTCAGGTTACGCTGCGAGATCAGGTAAGCAGCACCCGCCATCAGGCTGGCTAGGAACAGGAAGGACACATGTGGCATGCCCGGAATCAAACCCATACCGCCGATGATGGCTGCGGTGATGTACAACACTTGTGGACGTGCAAACAGTTGACCGATCAGCTGACCGCCGATGTCTTGTTCGCTGGCGACGCGTGATACGACGATACCGGCAGCAGTAGAGATAATCAGCGAAGGAATCTGTGCGACCAGGCCGTCACCGATAGCCAGCAAGGTATAGTTTTCCAGCGCGGACGAGAAACCCATATCGTGCTGCACCATGCCGACCACCAGACCGCCAACCACGTTGATGACGGTGACGATAATGCCGGCGATCGCATCACCGCGCACATACTTACTGGCACCGTCCATCGCGCCGTAGAATTCCGCTTCCTGCGCGACCTGGGTGCGACGCAGGCGTGCATCCTGCTCACCAATCAGACCTGCGTTCAGGTCGGCATCAATCGCCATTTGCTTACCCGGCATCGCATCCAAGGCGAAACGTGCGCCCACCTCTGCGATACGGCCTGCACCTTTGGTGACGACTGTGAAGTTAATGATAGTCAGGATCACGAAGACCACGATACCGACGGTGTAGTTGCCACCGATCAGGAAGTGACCGAACGCTTCAATCACCTTACCGGCGGCATCCGGACCATTGTGGCCCTCGGTCAGCACGACACGGGTCGATGCAACGTTCAATGACAGGCGCAACATGGTGCTGACCAGCAGCACGGTCGGAAACACCATAAAATCCAGCGGCTTGACCGTGTACAAGGCAGTCAGCAGCACGATGATGGACAGCGCAATATTAAAGCTGAAGAAGATGTCCAGCACGATGGCCGGCAACGGCAGCACCATCATCGACAACATCATGATGATGATCAGTGGTGCAGCGACGGCACGTGAACCCTGGCCGGTCATCCAGGAAGGTAATTTCAGGCTATTCATTGTGGCAGGCCATTCGAATCTGCATCGGCTGCAGAGGGATTAAGTGGGTCCATCTCCGGCGGTACATCAAGATCGCCCGGCTTGACCGGACGTGCACCGCCATGTTTGCTATACGCACGCAACTGGAATACATAGGCCAATACCTCAGCCACTGCGATATACAGGGCTTCAGGGATTTCATCGCCGAGTTCGGCGTGGCGGAACAGCGCACGCGCGAGCGGCGGTGCTTCCAGCAGCACGACATTGTTTTCCATTGCGAGCTCACGGATCTTGGCCGCGACTTCATCTGCACCCTTGGCCACGACGCGTGGTGCGCGCATGCCGTTTTCCGAGTATTTGAGCGCGACTGCATAGTGCGTCGGGTTAGTCACCACCACGTCTGCGGTAGGCACTTCGGACATCATGCGGCGGCGCGCCATTTCACGTTGTTGCTGACGGATCTTGGCCTTGATTTCAGGATTACCTTCGGACTCCTTGGATTCCTGACGTACATCCTGACGCGACATCATCAGTTTCTTGGCGTGCTGCCACATTTGATAAGGCGCATCGATCGCCGCCACGATCACCAGACCGGCGGCGATGAAAATGAAACTGAACACCAGCAGGTGTCCCAAATGTTCGGTGCCGCTTTTCAGCGGCTCTACGCTCAGCGCCATGACGGCGTCGAATTCATGCCGCATGACCATCCATGCGATCCAGCCGATCAGGATGGTTTTGGCGATCGCCTTACCCAGTTCGACGGCTGCGCGGCTGGAGACCATATTGCCGAGCCCCTTGATCGGGTTCATACGGCCAAAATTCGGTTGCAAAGCCTTGCCGCTGAACAGCCAGCCACCGATCAACGCAGGCGACACCAGCGCCACCACGATCAGGATCAGCGCCGCCGGGGCAAAGGCAATCAGTAAATCGATAATGCTGGCGGCAGCATGTGCCAGCAGCAGTTCCATGTCGAAAGCCATCTCACGGTCGAAGGACAGGCCGGATGCGAGCATCTTGTTCAGCTCACCGACCATGCGGCCGCCCAGTATCCAGAAAGCAGCGCCCGCGCCGAGCAACAGCGTACAAGTCGCCAGCTCGCGCGAACGCGGCACGTCACCCTGCTCCCGCGCTTGTTCCAGCTTGCGCGGTGACGCGGGTTCCGTCTTTTCGAGATCACTTTCTTCAGCCAAAGCCGACTCCTGAGGTGCTTCCGATAGCGTTCAATACGACGCTATACGGACCTATGAGTAGATTATTGGCCAGAACGCCCCGGACTAATCGGGGGAATAGGGTGGGAAAGGTGCCGCTTTTCGGTCATGCAAAGCGGGGAAATGGCAGGGAAAACTAAATCTTGAGGGCCTGAGCCCACAACAATGCGGCCATATGGGCTTCATTGACCTGGCGCGCACTAATGAATAGCGCGTCGGCCAGCGCTGCAATATTGCCATTATTCAGCTCACAAGCCTCAGCCAACGCAAGGAAGGGGCCGTACATGCCGTCACGCGTCAACAAGGCCTGGGCGACCGGTTCTGCCAGCTGGATTTTTGCCAATACTTCTTCCATCGGCATACCCAGCAAGCGATCCAGCAATGAAAACATGCCAACTACGAACAGGTTTTCGGCTTCGTTTTTCGGCAGGATGCCCTGCCCCGCCAATTCCGCAAAGCGCCCGCGCACGATTGCGGTCTGCATCAGCACCGCTGCATGGCTATCGGTACTGGCGGTTGCCAGCAGCAGCGACAACCAGCGGTACAGCGGCGAATAACCCAGCATGGTCACTGCATGGCGCAGCGACTGGATCTCGGCACCGAGGCCGAAGCCGACGCTATTGATGTAACGGAAGAGTTTGTAGGATAGCGCGGCATCACGTTTCAGGACTTCTTCCAGTTCACGGATGTCAGCATTTTGGCGCAGCATCTCCATTAACTGGATGATGATGACTTGAGCCGAATTCAAGCCTTTTTTCTCGGCATTGGGGCGCGGCGTCAGGTATAAATTACCGATAAACGCGTGCAAGCCCTGCAAGGCACAAACATCAAACTCCTGCCACGATCCCAGCTTGCGCACGACCGCCTTGACTGTCGCCGTTTGCAAGGCTGCTATTGGTATTGCCGCGCCTTGTTCATGACTAAGCCGCCCTTCGACATGGCTGACGACTTGCAGCAAGGGATTACCTGTCTTAAGCGCATCAGCACCACGCAAGGAAATGCCATAGCCCTGCTGCCGTAAAGCAGCGGCTGCGTTGAGTGTTTCCGGATCAGCCAGATCAGTCGCAGTCAGGCGAAATACTGTGTTTTTGGCCGGTAGCTTGCGCACTACATTGGTCGCTATCAGGGCCGGCGTCTCTTCAAAGAACAGCAAGCTGCCATTCAGTTGGCTCGCAGTTTCCGGCCCCTGCAACTGCATCGCAGCGACATTCACCAGTTCCAGCAAGTCTTCATCGCTGGCCATGCCAGTACCCTGCTCGCCACCAAACCAGGACAGTTCATAGCCGAGGATTTGTTGCGCGGCGTTGAGCAGGGGCTCACGTACGATGAATTTC
>JBEBUE010000165.1:0-6540 GCA_040393485.1 Herminiimonas sp. | reverse complement strand
GGATGACATTGTCCAGGCGGCCGCCGGCGATTGCCTTGGCTATGCCGGTGGCGCGCAGTTTTTCTCCAATCTGAATCTCAAGGGATTGCGCCTCGGTGCGCTATGCCTGATCGAAGTCGTGGTGGTGCTGGCCCTGGTCATGATCGCGACCAAAGTCATGCACCTCGACGCGGGTACCGCGGCCGGCCTGATGGCAGGTGCGGCGACTGAATCTGCGGTGGTCGGCACTGCGACTGATGCGATTTCCAAACTTGCATTACCCGCAGCGGAGATCCGGCAGTTGCAGGCGAATGTGGTCACTGCCTATTCGATCACTTATATCTTTGGCTTGATCACGATAGTGATAGTGACGAGCCAGATTTTCCCTTTGCTATTGCGTGTGAACCTGCGTGATGAGGCTGATAAATTGTGGGCGCAAATGGGCGGCAAGGAAGTTGCACCGGATGAAGTCAATCCGATACAGGAAATGGTTGGACGCGTGTATCAGATAGACATAGGCGCTGGTCGCAGCATCGAATCACTGCATGCATTGTTCTCCGGACAAGCCAGTGTGGAGCGCATCATCCGTGACGGCAGAAAAATGGATATCACGCCGGGGCTGAAGTTACATCGCGGTGATCAGGTGCTGCTCATCGGTCACCGCCGTGCATTGCTGACGGCGAGCAGCATATTGGGTCCGGAATTCGCTGATACCGAACAGCTGAACATGGTGGTGCAAACCGTCGAAGCAATGCTGAAGAACAAAGCATTGATAGCGCGTCAGTTGGGTGAACTCGCATTGCCAACCGGTGTACATGTGTCCGGCATTCAACGCGGTGAACACGCGTTGCCGCCTTTATCACATGTGCAATTGCAGTTGGGCGATGTGCTGCAGTTGTACAGCTCGGCTGATGCCCAAGCATCCGCGATGGCAGAAGCGGTGTCCATGATAGGTACACGCATAGAGCGTACCGATCGCAGCAATATCGTGTACGCCGGGCTGGGCATCGTGTTGGGTGTATTCATCGGTACCTTCAGCCTGAAGCTGGGAGGTATCCCTTTCTCGCTGGGTACCGGTGGTGGTGCCTTGCTGACGGGCCTGGTATTTGGCTGGTATCAATCCAAACATCCTGGCCTGATGGGTATACATCCGGATGCATTGTCATTGCTGAAGGACATTGGTCTAGCCAGTTTCATTGCCTGCGTCGGCCTCGCATCCGGGCCGCAGGCGCTGACACTTATCAAGCAGTATGGGGTTGCCTTGCCGATGATAGGTGTTGCTATCGCGGTGCTGCCTGCATCGATTTCCCTGTTGGTCGGACATTTCATCCTGAAACTGGAAGCGCCTATTTTGCTCGGTGCGATTGCGGGCCAGCAGTGCAGTACGCCAGCCTTGAGCGCGATCCAGAATGCAGCGGGTAATTCAACGCCCTTGCTCGGCTACACGATTACCTATGCTATTTCAAATGTGGTGTTGCCGCTAATGGGGCCGTTGATAGTCGGGCTGGTCGGCTATGTACACCATTGAGAGGAAGTGAAGAATTGAATAAGTGTGAATAGGCCAAATTAATATGGCCAAGACGAGTATCCGGGACATCTGGCAATTTAAAACGTAATTTAAATTTTCACAAAGGTGATGGCTATGGAATGGTTACACGAGCTATTTAAGAAGTCCCCCGAGATTGCCCTGTTCCTGTCGCTGGCGTTGGGCTATTACATCGGCAAGATCAAGTTCGGCAAGTTTCAACTGGGCGGGGTTGCCGGTTCGCTGCTGGTGGCAGTAGTAGTGAGCCAGGTCGGGGTGCAGGTTGATCCCGGCGTCAAGGCGGTCCTGTTTGCTTTATTCATTTATGCGGTTGGTTATGAGAGCGGACCGCAGTTCTTTAATTCCCTGGGCAAGCAATCGGTACGTGAAATCATCCTGGCTGCAGTGCTGGCGATTACCGCGCTGGCGACGGTTGTCATCATGGCGAAACTGTTCGGCCTGGATAAGGGCCTGGCCGCAGGCGTTGCCGCAGGTGGCCTGACGCAGTCGGCGATTATCGGTACTGCAGGTGATGCGATCGCCAAGCTGGGACTGGCCGCAGATGAAGTGACGCGATTGCAGGGCAATGTGGCGGTCGGTTATGCGGTGACCTATGTCTTTGGTTCCTTCGGTGCCATTATCGTTTGCGTCAACATCCTGCCCAAGCTGATGGGACGCAGCATCAAGGAAGATGCGGTAAAGGCGGAAGCGGCGATGCAGGCTGGTGTGCAGGTTCTGGGGCCAGGCCAACATGCAGCTGCACCTGATCTGGTCGGACGGATTTATCAGATCGCGCAGGGTGATAAACAGACCGTGCGTGAAATAGAAACCGCCAATCCGGAAGTCGCTATCACCATAGAACGCATCAAGCGCCATGGTCAGATCATAGAAGTGACGCCGCAACTGGCATTGGAAACCGGCGACATCGTGCTGGTTGTCGGGCGGCGTGAAGCGATGGTGGGTGTCGCGGCTCAACTGGGCCGCGAACTGTATGCAGTAGAAGGTATGGAACTCACCATGCAGCGTAAGGAAATGGTGCTGACCAACAAGGATTATCACAACAAGACTGTTGGTGAGATTCGTAGCCAGACTTCGCACAGCGTCAGCCACGGGATCTATGTACTGCAAATCAGTCGTATGGGGCAGGTCTTGCCGATGCTGCCGGAGACCGTAGTGCAACTCGGTGATGTCATCACCATCTACGGTTCGGAACAAGATGTGAAACGCATTGCAGCGCTGGTCGGATATGTGATTGTTCCCAGTGTGAAGACTGACTTCGTGTACATGGGTGCCGGCCTGGTCGTCGGTTTGCTGGTCGGTATGCTGACGGCGAAAATTGGTTCTATTCCCTTGACCTTGGGGAGCGGTGGCGGTGCACTGTTGTCGGGTCTCTTGTTTGGCTGGTATCGCGCCAAACGCCAGACCTTTGGTGCGATGCCTAGCGGCGCAGTACAGATTCTTAAAGACCTGGGCCTGGCTGGTTTCGTCGTGGTCGTTGGTTTGTCATCCGGCCTGCAGGCTGTGCAGACGGTGAAAGAACATGGCTTCACTATCTTCGGCGTTGGTGTCGTCGTGACTATCCTGCCTTTGATCCTGACCATGCTGATCGGGCGTTACATACTGCGGTATGACAATACCGCTATCTTCGCTGGTGCACTGAGCGGTTCACGCAGCGCCAATCCGGCTTTCGGTGAAGTTTTGGACAAGGCCGAAAACTCCATTCCTACTGTTCCTTTCGCTATTACCTATGCATTGGCGAATGTATTCCTGACTTTGCTTGGCCCTTTGATCGTGGCTTTGGTTTGATCGTTTCTTTAACACACGGACTGTTTCGAGAGCGCTTGCAGAGGGCTTCTCAGCTTGTTTCTAATCTTTGCTTTTCATCTTTGATAAGGAGTAACGAAAATGGATTTCAGTAACCCAGACAAACTCGCATTGTTAAGCCCTTTTGAATTGAAAGATGCATTGATACAGACCGCGAAGAAAAGCAATCAGCACATGCTGAATGCCGGTCGCGGCAATCCTAACTTCATGGCGACAACGCCGCGCCACGGCTTCTTCCAATTCGGTCTGTTCGCGATGACGGAAGCTGAGCGTTCGTATATTTACATGAAGGACGTGGGCGGCTTCCCACAGCGTGACGGTATCGAATCACGCTTTGAAATCTTCGCCAAGCAGCATGCGACAGTGCCGGGCATACGCTTTATCGAAGCGGCGGTGTCGTATGTGCGCGATCAGCTCGGGCTGTCGGCGGGTGATTTCATTTATGAAATGTGTGAAGCCATCCTCGGTTGTAATTATCCGGTTCCAGATCGCATGCTGACGCTGAGCGAAAAAATCGTTGGTCAGTACATCCATAAGGAAATGATAGGTACGCACCCGTTTGTCGGTAACTTCGATATGTATGCGGTGGAGGGCGGTACGGCAGCGATGACTTATCTGTTCGCCAGCATGAAGGCGAACCACCTGATCAAGGAAGGCGATACCATCGCGCTCGGCATGCCTATCTTTACGCCGTATATTGAGATCCCGCAGCTCAACGATTATAAGCTGGTGCAAATGTCCATCGATGCGCCGCAATCGAATAACTGGCAATTCACCAAGAAGGAATTGGACAAGCTGCTCGATCCGAAGGTCAAAGCCTTCTTCCTGGTCAATCCGAGCAATCCGCCGTCGGTCAAGATTGACGACAAGACGCTCGCCTACATTGTCGAAATCGTCAAGAAACGCCCGGACCTGATCATCCTCACCGATGATGTGTACGGCACGTTTGCGGATGACTTCGTTTCGCTGTTTGCCATGTGTCCTTACAACACCATCCTGGTGTATTCGTTCTCCAAATACTTCGGTGCTACCGGCTGGCGCATGGGTGTGGTCGCAACACATGAAAACAACATACTGGATGCGAAGATAGCAAAGCTGCCGGAATCACTGCGCAAGGAACTGGACGAGCGCTATCACTCGATCACGACCGAGCCACGCAAACTGAAATTCATCGACCGTCTGGTAGCCGACAGCCGCACGGTAGCGCTCAACCATACCGCCGGTTTGTCGACCCCGGTGCAGGCGCAGATGAGCCTGTTCTCGCTATTTGCATTGATGGATGAGGCAGACAGCTATAAAGCTGAAATGAAGCGCATCGTCCTGCGTCGCAAACAGGCGCTGTATCGTGAACTGGGCCTGCCTATGCAACACGATCCTAACTCGGTGCGTTACTACCATCTGCTGGATATGGAGTCCTTGTCCGAGCAAATGCATGGCAAGGAATTCTCGCAATGGTTGCTGAAGCGCCTGAAGCCGAATGAAGCCTTGTTCCGCCTGGCGGAAGAAACCGGCGTCATTTTGTTGCCGGGTCGTGGCTTCGGTACTACCCATCCATCAGGACGCGTTTCGCTGGCTAACCTGAATGAATACGACTATGCGAATATTGGTCGTGCGATCCGCAATATGGCGACCGAATTCTATGAAGTATTCCAGGCGGAGAAAGGCAAGGGCAAGCCTAAGCTCGCAGCGAAGGCAGTGAAAGCTGCGAGTAAAGCGAAGGGAAGTAAAAAGACGCGCTAGGTATTAGCGTAGCGGCTTAAATAAAAAAGGGATGCACATGAAGTGCATCCCTTTTTTTGCGTAGCTATTTTATTACGCTGCCAGTCGCGGTGTGGAGCGACAACCATCCAGCAGGAAGGACAGACCGACCACCAGCACCAGCTCGCCTTCTGCCGAACGCGCAGTACCGGCGATACCAGGTACCGTAATGGCGGTCATCGGTTTGATAACCAGGTCTGCGGTGCCTTCGACCATGCCGACCGACAGGATGTAGGGTTGCGGTGCGGCGATGACGAT
Source organism: Herminiimonas sp. (assembly GCA_040393485.1). Taxonomy (GTDB): domain Bacteria; phylum Pseudomonadota; class Gammaproteobacteria; order Burkholderiales; family Burkholderiaceae_D; genus Oxalicibacterium. The sequence continues at coordinate 1,196 of JBEBUE010000165.1, read as the reverse complement.
GCCGACTTTTTCTACTCCTACTTCATAGGCAAGCGCGCCGGCCAGCGAACGTACCGGTAATGGACGACCCTGGTCGCGCAGTACTGGTGCACCACCGACCTGTTCGAATTCTTCCGGCAATTCCACTACGCGTTGCACCACTGCCATAGGCAATGCCAGCGCTGCATCGGAACTGCGTACCAGCATGGTTGGCACGATCGACAATTCAATCGGCAGGCGGATTGAGAAGCGGGTACCGGAGCCGAGTACGGAATCAATCGTGATCGCGCCGCGATGTTTTTCGACAGCGGTTTTCACGACATCCATGCCGACGCCACGACCGGAAACGCTATTTGCCACTTCCTTGGTGGAAAAGCCCGGGAGGAATACCAGTTGCAGCATTTCTTCCGGCGTCTGTGCGGCGTTATCTGAAATCAGGCCCTTCGAAATGGCTTTGGCGCGCAGCATTTGTGCATCCATGCCCTTGCCATCGTCAGACAATTCAATCATGACGCTACTGGCTTCCTGCCATGCTTTCAGCAGGATGGTGGATTTGGCTGGCTTGCCGGATTTGGCACGCGCTGCTGCTTCTTCTATGCCGTGATCCAGCGAGTTACGCAGCATGTGCACCAAAGGATCGTACAGGCTGTCGACCACGACGCGATCAACTTCTGTTTCTGCCCCTTCGATTTGCAGCTCGACATCCTTGCCCAAATCCTTCGCCAACTCACGAACCAGGCGCGGGAATTTTTGGAACAGCTTGCCTACCGGCTGCATGCGTGTTGCCAGCGTGGCGCGTTGCAATTCAGTGGAGTATCGGGAAGCGCGATTCAGGGTTTCGGCCAGGGCTGCCATCAGCGTTGCTGCATGGCCTTCAACCGGGAACTGCGCCAGTTTTTCCAGCAAGACACTGGCCTGATTTGCAGCCTGTACAGATTCACCGGCGACTTCCAGCAATGTATCCAGTTTGACCGCGTCGACACGTATGCTGTCTTCTTTGAGTGCACCGCCTTGTTTGTCGCCACCACCACGACGGTCTACACCATCCCATGGCTTATTGGCAGCAGCGTCGGCAGGTTTGGCCGCGACTGCTGCTGGCGCCGCTTCAGCGGTGGTTGCAGGTGTGGCACGGACGCTAGCTGCTGCGAGTTCAGGTGCAGTACCGGCAGGCACGACGGCGAGGTATAAGGCGTTCCAGTCCAGACCGTCGGCACCGA
>JBEBUE010000164.1:0-6546 GCA_040393485.1 Herminiimonas sp. | reverse complement strand
ATATCCTGCTCCACCATCAGCAAGGTTTTGCCGACACTGACCTTGCGTATCAACTCGACTGCGGCATCCGATTCCGAGCGGCTCATGCCTGCGGTAGGCTCATCCAGCAGAATAACGTTGGCTCCGCCCGCGATGGTGATGCCGATCTCCAGCGCCCGCTGCTCCGCATAGCTGAGTAAATCTGCTTCTACGTTGCGACGCCGCTGCAAACCGATTTCTTCCATCACCTGCTCGGCACGCTGCGTCACATCACGCAAGCCATTCAAGCGCTGCCAGAATGAATAGCGATAACCGAGCGACCACAGGACTGCGCAGCGCAGGTTTTCAAATGCGCTAAGGCGATGAAAGATATTCGTAATCTGGAAACTGCGCGACAAACCACGCCGATTGATTTGATACGGCTTCTGCCCGACGATGCTGCTGCCATTCAGCAGGATGTCACCGCTGCTCACCGGAAAGCGCCCGGAGATCAGATTGAACAAGGTCGATTTGCCGGCACCGTTCGGTCCTATCAATGCGAGGCGCTGCCCTTGCGGCAATTGCAGGTTGGCGCCACAAATGATCTCGGCATTGCCGAAGCGTTTGCGCACATCTTTCAATTCCAGTGCAAGCTGAGTCATGGCGTCACCTGTATGGCGTTTTCGATTTCCAGATTGACGGCCGTCCATATCTGTTGCAAACGAGGCCGCACACGCCACCACAGCAAGGCACCGAGCGCCAGCGAACACAAAGCCATCAGCCAACTGAAGGGCCGCGCCGTGTCCAGCGTCCAGCCTGAAAGTGTCAAGGTGCTGCCATGCCGCGCATTCAGGCTCAGGTGATACAGCATCTCAACCAGCACGACAAAGCCAAACAGCATCAACGCCACGGCGACGCCAACCAGCAGCAAAGGCCGCGCCATTTTCCCAAGCTTGCGATGGCGCAGCAAATGCACGAACTGCATCAGCAAACCAGCGATACCACCCGGTGCCAGCATCACCAGCAAGACAAAAAACACACCGAGGTAAAGTTGCCAAGCATTCGTAAAATTGGACAGGACGACCGTCAGGAAGACACCGACGATAGCACCGATGACAGGACCGAAGAAAAAGCCGGTGCCACCTATGAAGGTGAACAGCAGGATCATGCCCGAGCGCAAGGCACTGACGTTTTCCGCGCTGACGATTTCAAAATTAATGGCCGTCAACGCACCGGAAATCCCTGCAAAGAATGCTGACAGCATCAGGGTCAGGTAGCGCACCCACTGCGGATCGTAGCCGACGAATTCAGCACGCTCCGGATTGTCTCGTACTGCATTGATGATGCGTCCGAGCGGCGTTTGCGTAAATGCGTACATCGCTATCGTGCTCAACAATAGCCAGCCCGCGATCAGGTAGTACACCTCTATCTGTGGGCCATAAGTAATACCGAAGAATGCTTCCCCTACAACCCGATTGGTAAAGATGCCACCCTCGCCGCCAAAGAAATCCGGAAACATCAGGGAGCAAGCAAACACCAGTTCCACGATACCCAAGGTAATCATCGCGAAAGTCGTACCCGATTTGCGCGTCGTGACATAACCGAACAAGGCACCGAAGAATAAACCGGCAATGCCGCCGACTAAAGGAATGAGCGTAATCGGTATATGCACACTCCCTGCTGCTACCAGGTTAATCGCATGGATCGCGCAGAAAGCGCCCAGCCCTGAGTACACGGCGTGACCGAAAGAAAGCATGCCACCCTGCCCCAGCAACATGTTGTATGACAACGCAAAAATGATGAAGGTACCCATCTGGCACAGCAAGGAAAGCGCGGCGCTTTGCGTGAAAATGAGCGGCGCAAATAGCAGTAAAGCGACGTAAGCGCCCCAGATCATGCAACGCTGGCGATAGCTAGCGGGTGCCATGTTCATGCGTCCCTCTTCCCAAGCAAACCCTTGGGTCGGAAGATCAGGATCAGCACCAGTAACAGATAAGGCAGGATAGGTGCGACTTGTGAAATCGTCAGTTGCAGGACGCTGTAGCCAGGAGCATGGACATCGACACTGACACCGACAGCTGCCAGTGCATGCAGCATGGAAAAGTCGAGTGCCACCGCAAAAGTCTGCAATACGCCGATCAGCAAGGAAGCCAGCAAGGCACCGCCCAGTGAGCCCATGCCACCAACCACCACCACGACAAAAATGATGCTGCCCAAGGCTTGTGCCATATGTGGTTCGGTGACAAACGCGTTACCGCCTATGACGCCCGCGAGTCCCGCCAGCGCACAGCCACCGGCAAATACCCACATGAAAACACGCGGCACATTATGACCCAGCGCTTCGACCATCTGCGGATGAGTCAAAGCCGCCTGTATCACCAGGCCGATGCGCGTACGCGTTAATGTGAAATAAATCGCGGCCAGCATCAGGATTGCCACCAGCATCATGAAAGCGCGATAAACAGGAAAAGTGGTGGTGTACAAGGTGAACAGCGAACCCTGCAATTCCGCCGGGATGCTATACGGAACAGCGACCCGGCCCCAGATCAGTTGTACCACTTCGACGATGACGTAGGACAGGCCAAAGGTAAATAACAGCTCGGGGATGTGTCCGTACTTGTGAACGACACGCAAACCATAACGTTCCACCAGCGCACCGAGCAAACCCACCGCCAGCGGTGCCAGTACCAGGGCTGGCCAGAAGCCAATGGCAGTACTAATGCTATAGGCGAAGTACGCCCCTATCATGTAGAAACTGGCATGCGCGAAATTCAATACGCCCATCATGCTGAAAATCAGCGTCAGTCCAGACGACAGCATAAACAGCAGCAAGCCGTAGCTCAAACCATTCAGCAATGAGATCAGCGTAAATTCCACGTGCCCGTTCTCTCCTGTCCAGGTACGTGGCGACGCACCTGGTTTTTATCCATTTCATACTCGGGGAATAATGCCGTGCCGGATGGGCGGCATCACGGCATTAGAACTCATTTCATCAATATGCGCGAGTGCGCACACCGCTATTTGGGATGGCCGACGAGTTTTGTCGCACGCCCAAATAGCTGGTTATGGGCGTTTCATCTGGCACGAAGTCGGTTGTGCTGCCACATATGCATCGATCTTTTGATCGGTGCGCCAGCCATAACCGGTGTTTTCCTGATCGAACTTCACATCAGTATTATTTTGCTTAACCCAGGTGGCAATGTACAAGGGCTGCTGTGCCTGGTGATCGGCTTTACGCATTTCCACCTCACCATTCAGGCTTTTTACTTTCATACCTTCCAGCGCGAGCGCGACTTTCAGAGGATCGGTCGAACCACTTTCCTTAAAAGCTTTGCCCAGCATGGCCAGCATCGTGTACGACGCCATCGCGTAATAATCGTCGTTATATTTCTTTTTAAAGCCTTCGATGATTTCCTTGCCTGCGTATGTTTCGTTATTCAGATTCCAGTACGCCACGTACTTCACACGATCCAGGCCAGCAGCCCCCATCGCAGCCGGCACGCCCGTGGTCGCAGCGTACAAAGTATAGAAATTGGCTTTCAGGTCGGCATCACGCGCCGCCTTCACCAGCAAGGCTAGGTCCGCGCCCCAGTTGGCGGTGACGATGGTGTCTGCGCCGGACGCCTTCATCTTTGCCACGTAGGGTGAGAAATCCTTCACCTGGCCGATCGGATGCAAATCATCACCGACTATCTGTACATCCGGACGCTTGCGCCCCATATATGCGCGGGTGGAGCGTGACACTTCCTGACCCAGTGCATAGTTCTGACCGATGATGTAAACCTTCTTGATCTTCGGGTCCTTCGCCATAAAGGTGGTCAGCGACTCCATTTTCATTTCAGAGTTGGCGTCGAAACGGAAATGCCAAAAACTGCATTTGCTATTCGTCAGCGCCGGATCACCAGCCGAGTGATTCAGGAACAGCACTTCCTTGCCAGGATTGCGATCATTGTGTTTATTGATCGCATCGATCAATGCTAAAGCGACACCGGAGCCATTGCCCTGCGTAATGTAACGATAACCCTGGTCGATCGCCGACTTCAGCTGGATCAGTGATTCCTGCGGACTGCCCTTGTTATCGAAACCAACAATCTCTACCGTATTGCTGCCACCCCATTGCTTTTGATTCGACAGCTCGGCGATCGTCTGGAAGCTGTGCAACAAGTTTTGCCCAACCGGTGCGAACGGGCCGGACAGCGGATCAATAAAGGCGATCCGGACATTTTCAGCAAAGGAAGTGGAAGCAGTGACAGTAAAAGCGGCGGCAAGTACGAGGGATGGAATACGCATGAACATTAGTCGGTAATTTTCTTCTCGGAAATAATGGTCATTTTTATACCATATATATGGGATGTTTGTGACTAAAAACGACTCACCCCCCAGGGTTTTAAATCCCGTACTTTTACAGATGCGCGCAACCAATTTTCGCTTCTCTGTCAAAATACGCTCTTAACTCACACTTAACTTTATATCGACGTCGCTGCATGCACGTCAATACCGTAACACTACTGTAGTGGTTGTCAGAAAGCCGCGATAGAAACACAGGAATGTAATATGAATGCACCCAAGCCGCCGCACCCGCTCTATCGTACCGACACCCTGCCGCTGGAAAATTCCTTCGCTACATTGCCGCCGGCGCACTACACAGCCTTGATGCCGACGCCCTTGCCTGATCCTTACCTGGTATGCGCCAGCGCATCGACCGCTGCATTGATAGGCCTGGACGTTGCCGAAGCCGACACCGAACCCTTTATCGCAACGTTTACCGGGAATCGCCTGCTGCCCGAATCTAAACCCTTATCGGCGGTTTATTCCGGCCATCAATTCGGCGTATGGGCAGGCCAGCTCGGCGATGGTCGCGCCATCCTGCTCGGTGATGTACCCGCTCCCGGAACGGAACCATCCGGCCGCCTCGAACTACAACTCAAAGGTGCAGGCCTGACGCCCTACTCACGCATGGGCGATGGTCGCGCCGTACTGCGTTCATCGATACGTGAATTCCTGTGCTCGGAAGCGATGGCCGCACTCGGCATCCCCACCACACGTGCGCTGTGCGTCACCGGCTCGGATCAGCTCGTCATGCGCGAACAAGCGGAAACGGCAGCAGTCGCTACCCGCGTCGCGCCAAGCTTCGTCCGTTTCGGCTCCTTTGAACACTGGTTCTATAACGAAAAACATAATGAGCTGAAAGTATTGGCCGACTATGTCATCGACCGTTTTTATCCCTACTTCCGCGCCAGCGCTAATCCGTACAAGGACTTGTTAACAGAAGTCACAATGCGGACCGCGCACATGATTGCGCACTGGCAGGCAGTCGGCTTCATGCACGGTGTAATGAATACCGACAATATGTCGATACTCGGCCTGACGCTGGACTACGGTCCGTTCGGCTTCATGGAAGCCTTCAATGCCACGCATATCTGCAACCATACCGACCAGCAAGGTCGCTACTCCTATGCGCGCCAGCCGCAGATCGGCGAATGGAATTGCTACGCACTGGGTCAGGCACTGCTGCCGCTGATAGGCGATGTCGACGAAACCCAGGCCGCACTGCGTATCTACAAACCAGCATTTTCGGAAAAATTCGAAGAATTGATGCACGCCAAACTGGGCCTGAAAACGCGCCAAACCGATGATCGCCAGCTCTTCGACAGCTTGTTCGGCATCCTGCAGGACAGCCATGTCGATTTCACGACTTTCTTCCGCCAACTTGGCAAGCTGCAGCCGGACAACAGCGACAGTCATGAAGACTTGCGTGATCTGTTCATAGATCGCGCCGCATTTGACGCCTGGGCGCTACAATACGGCGCGCGCCTGCAGCAGGAAAACAGCATAGACAGCGAACGCAAGCTTGCAATGGATGCAGTCAACCCCAAATACATCCTGCGCAACTATCTTGCGCAAATCGCCATCGAAAAAGCGCAGAATAAGGACTACTCTGAGGTGAGTAAATTGCTGCAAGTGCTGGAGAAACCATTTGACGAGCAGCCCGAGAATGAGAAATATGCTGCGCTACCGCCCGACTGGGCCAACGATCTGGAAGTGAGTTGTTCATCATGATAGACAAAGTAATCAAAACCGACGCTGAATGGCGTGCACTGCTGGACGACGAAGAATACGATGTCACACGCCATGCCGCGACCGAAGCGCCGTTCACCGGCCGCTATTGGGATCATCACGAATTCGGCATTTACACTTGTGTATGCTGCAATACGCCCTTGTTCGCATCGGATACCAAATTTGATTCCGGCTGCGGCTGGCCGAGCTACTTCAAACCGCTGAACCCGGCCAACATCAAGGAAAAAATCGATCGCGCCTATGGCATGATCCGTACCGAAGTTATCTGCAACGTCTGCGATGCGCATCTGGGTCACGTCTTCAATGACGGTCCGCCGCCTACCGGCCTGCGTTACTGCATCAACTCCGCGTCGCTACGTTTTGACCCGGCTCCAGAACTGAAATAAGGCAAGCTCACATGAAATTTTTGTTCGACCTGTTCCCGGTCATCCTCTTCTTCGGCGTCTTCAAATGGGGCGAAGGCAATACCGAAGCAGCGCAAGCTTTCGGTCAGCAATACCTGTCCGGCGT
>JBEBUE010000163.1:0-6560 GCA_040393485.1 Herminiimonas sp. | reverse complement strand
CGGCCAATGCGAGCTTGTTCGATATCCTGTCGGTCGCCTTCGTGGCCTTTTTTGCCGAACAAAAGTTTTATCCGATATTCGCTTTCCTGTTTGGTGCCAGCTTTGTGCTGATCACACGTTCTGCCAAACAAAAGCTGGGGCGCTGGAGTGATGCCGAGCAGTTATACCGCCGCCGGATGAAGTGGTTGCTGGCTTGCGGCGTCGTGCACGGCACCTTGATCTGGTTCGGCGACATCCTGACTGTGTATGCCATTGCCGGATTCTGGGTACTGTCCGGTCTGGCTAACGCGAAACTGCGCCGGGTGCGCAAGCATCTGTACGTGTGGCTGAGTATATTTTCTGCGCTCCTGCTGCTGAATGTCTTCTTCGGCACGCAGCTCTTCAGCAGCGACGATTTGATCCAACAAAGTAAAAATGAAGTCTATGCAGTAGAAGCAGCACGCACGATTTATACCTATGGCGGCTATATCAGCATTGCCATCCAGCGCATACGTGACTATGTCGCGGTCACCACACAATCCGTTTTTATCCTGCCGCATATCGCTGTGCTCTTCCTGCTCGGAGTGATGGCAGTCAGGCGCGGCTGGCTGACGCAACCGTGGCGCCACACTACGTTCTGGCGACGCTTACGCCTGCTTGGATTTGCGATAGGCATACCGTTCAACCTGATCTGGGCCACATTAATCCTGGCAGAAGCGATCGATCCTTTACATCCGTCACCGTACTCTTATATTGCTTATGCATGGCTGCCGGTCGGCGGCACCTGCCTGGCGGCGGCTTATGTCGCGTGCCTGATGCTGGCAGGCTCCGGTACCCGGCGCTGGCTAGCCGACTGGATGGCGCCGGTAGGTCGCATGGCACTCACTAACTACCTGATGCAATCGCTGCTGTGTTCGGTCTTGATACAAGGCTTTGGTTTCGGCCTGGGCGCTACATGGCCGCCAGCCGGATGGATGTTGATTGCCTTCGGCATCATGTTGCTGCAATTACTATTAAGCCGCTGGTGGCTCAGCACGCATACGCAAGGGCCGCTGGAAGCGCTGTCGCGACGCTATATCAATCGCTATCAGGCTGCCGCTTAAGCCGCGTCGTTCAGGTGACAAGCGGAAAAGTGCTGCGGTGCGATTTCTTTCAGGAGTGGTTGTTCAACACTGCAACGCGGCATCGCATGTGGGCAACGCGGATGAAAGTGACACCCTGAAGGCGGGTGCAGCGGCGACGGGATCTCACCTTTAACTGCAACGAAATCAATTTTCTTTACTTCCAGCTTCGGTGCAGAAGCCAGCAAGGCGTTGGTGTAAGGATGGTTTGCTTGCGCAAACAATTCAGCGGTCGGTGAGGACTCCACGATGCGACCGAGATACATGATGACGACGCGATCTGAAATATGGCGCACCACGCCTAGGTCATGGCTGATGAACAGATAGGGCAGCTTCAGCTCATTCCGTAACTCAATAAACAGATTCAGCACTTGCGCCTGTATCGACACGTCCAGCGCCGCCACCGCTTCATCGCATACCAGTAACTCCGGCTGCACCGCGAGTGCACGTGCTATTCCTATGCGTGCACGCTGTCCGCCAGAGAATTGATGCGGGAAGCGGCGCACCAGTGCCGGGTCCAGCCCGACCTTTTGCAACAAGCCGGCAACGTAGTCTTGCTGTTCAGCACGCGTCACGATGCCATGCGCCAGCGGCGCTTCGCCTACGATATCCTGTATGCGCATACGCGGATTCAGCGATGCATACGGATCCTGGAAAATCATTTGCATGGCCAATTGCTTGCGACGCAACTCCCCGCCCGCCAGTTGCGCCATGTCCTCGCCTTGCCACCAGCGCGACCCGGATGAGAGGCTGTGCAAGCCGACAGCCATGCGTCCCAGCGTCGATTTACCGCAGCCCGATTCACCCACCAGGCCGACCACTTCGCCCGACTGTATGCTCAGGCTCGCATGATCCACCGCATGCACGATCTCCTCCTCGCGCTGTGCGCCGAACAGCTTTGCTAAGCGCGCGGCAGTATCCAGCGGCTTGACGAAGCGCTTGCTGACATCACGCAGCTCAAGTAAAACGTGATCAGCCATGCGCTGCCTCCACCGGATGGAAGCAACGCAGGGTATGCGTGCCATTTATCGACAAAGGTGGCGTCTGCGCGCACTGTTCCGTCGCGCGATCACAGCGGGTACGGAAGGCGCAACCGGAAGGAAGATTGAGCAAGGAAGGCGTCATACCCGGGATCTGGCGCAGTGGCTGGCCCGCCACATTGCGCGATGGTGACGATGCAATCAGGCCGTAGGTATAGGGATGGCGCGTTTGTTCCAGCACTTCTTGCACAGTGCCGCTTTCGACCACCTTGCCCGCGTACATCACGCACAAGGCATCTGCCAGTCCGGCGATCACCGACAAATCATGCGTAATCCAGATCAATGCCGTACCGGATTCACGACATAGCTTCTGCATCTCGTACAGGATTTGACCCTGTATCGTGACGTCCAGCGCGGTAGTCGGCTCATCACAAATAATGAGGTCAGGTTTGTTCAGCAGGGCAATCGCAATCGCCACCCTTTGCCGCATGCCGCCGGAGAATTGATGCGGATAGGCCAGCAGGCGCTCATCCGGCGACGCTATGCCGACGCGTGCCAGCGCATCACGCGCCATTGCACGCGCCGTCGCCTTGCTGACATCCTGATGCGCAAGCACCGCTTCCATCATTTGCGTATCAATCCGCAAAACGGGATTCAGCGTCATCATCGGATCCTGGAAAATCATGGCAACGCGATTACCGCGTACACGACGCATGGCTTCCGGCGATAAATCCAACAGGTTCTGCTCGCGCAACAGAATCTTGCCGCCGACTATTTTCCCCGGCGCATCGATCAGTCCCATGATGGAATACGCGGTCATGGATTTACCTGAACCGGATTCACCCACCAGGCCCATGATCTGTCCCGGCGCGACCGAGAAGGACACATCCTCCACCGCCTTCACCACGCCATCGCGTGCAGAGAAGTGCATCTGCAAGTTTTGTACGGTGAGGGTCGGCGTCGTCATTGTGTTTGCAGGCGCGGGTTCAACACATCGCGCAATTGGTCGGCAACCAGATTAATGGCAACCACGGTAAGCAATAAGGCGATGCCCGGGAACAGGCTGATCCAATATTTGCCCGACATCATGTAGTCAAAGCCATTCGCAATCAACAAACCCAGCGATGGTTCGGTAACCGGCAAGCCTATCCCGAGGAAGGATAAGGTTGCCTCCAGTGAAATCGCCGACGCGACCTGCAAGGCCGCAATCACAATTAGCGGTGGCAAGCAATTCGGTAACAGATGATGGAAAACGATACGCAATGGTGACAGACCCAGACCGCTGGCCGCTTCTATATATTCCTTCTTGCGTTCGACCAGTGCCGCGCTGCGCGCAGTCCTTGCGTAATACGCCCATTGCACCGCCACCAGCGCGATGATGATTTTGCCGACGCCCGGCCCCATCAATGCCAACAGGATCAGCGCGACCAGGATGGGCGGGAACGATAACTGGATATCGGCGATGCGCATAATCAAGCTTTCGATCCGGCCACCAAAGTAACCAGCGAACAAGCCGAGGGTTAAACCGATCAGCAAGGCAATCACGGTACTGACGACGCCCACGATGATGGAAATACGTACGCCGTACAAAATCGCTGACAGCATGTCGCGCCCTTGCTCATCAGTACCCAGCACATACGTCAGGCTGTGGTCGACATTCTGCGCGCCCGGTTCGAGGCGCGAATCCATGATGTCTATCTGCGCCAGGTCGTATGGATTTTGTGGTGCGATGACGGGCGCAAATATCGCGGCCAGTACAATCAGTAGCAAGATGATGAAACCCAGGGTTGCGATTTTGCTGGCGAAGAAGTTGCGCGCAAAGCGCCGGAACGGTGTGTCGATGCGGACTGTTGTGAGCGTAGCGTCCATCATCAGCCTTTCGCATCCGACAGGCGTACACGCGGGTCCAGCAGCGAATACACAACATCGACTATCAAATTAATCAATATAAACAGCGCCACGATCAGCATCAGGTAAGCAACGATGACGGGTCTATCCAGCACGCGTATCGAATCAATAATCAACTTGCCCATGCCGGGCCAGGCAAAAACCGATTCCGTGACAATCGCAAACGCAATGATGGAGCCGAACTGCAAGGCAATCACGGTGACGATAGGAATCAGGATGTTCTTCAGCACATGCACGCCGATGATGCGGCTATTGCGCAAGCCCTTGGCACGCGCAAACTTTACATAGTCCTGCAATAAGGCTTCCTGCGCACCGGCGCGGGTCAGGCGGATAACCAATGCGATATTGAAGAGCGCAAGGTTAAAGGCCGGTAACAGCAAATGTTTTAAACCGTCCCAGCTCAGGAAGCTGACCGGTATGCCAAGCAGTAAGGTCGTTTCACCGCGCCCGCTGGCTGGCAACCAGCCCAGCTGCACCGCAAATACCATGATCAGCATCAGCCCGACCCAGAAGGTAGGCAGCGAAAAGCCCAGGATGGAAACCGCCATGATGCTTTTACCGGTCCAGCTATGTGGCCGCAAACCGGCCCACAAACCCAGCGGTATACCCAACACGATAGACATCACGATGGCACAGACCGCCAGCTCCATTGTTGCTGGCAGGCGCTCCAGTATCAGTCCCAGCGCGGAAGTGCCGAATGCAAAAGAGCGACCAAGGTCGCCACTGGCGGCGTTCTGGATGAAGATGAAGTATTGCTGCCATAGGGGCTTGTCCAACCCGAAGGCCGCGATGGTGCGGGCGCGCTCGACCTGATCCGCATCCGGGCTGAGCAGGATGTCGATAGGATTGCCAATCGCATAGACGCCGACAAATACCAACAAGGACATGACGACCAGCACCAGTATGCTTTGTCCGAGGCGGCGCAGGATGAAATCAAACATGCTTCAGTTCCCGTCCGCGAGTTGACGAGCGCAGGCAAACAGCACGCTGGATTTATTCTGGATGGAACTGATGTGCAAAAGTGAATTCATCGGTACGCGCAGTGTACTTCAAGCCCTTGCGCATTGCCCAGGTCGCATATTGGTGATGCAAAGGCACGACCGCATAATCCTTCATCGCAACCGCCGCCGCTTCCTGCGCATAGCTGGCGCGCTTGGCCTGGTCGACCGAGCCCAGCGAAGATGCAATCAGCTTATCCAGCGCAGGATTGCTGTACTTACCCCAGTTCCAGGTACCCCATCCTGTATCAGGATTCGAGGTGCCGACCAGCGTGCGCAAGCCGAAGTCGCCTGCCAGCGTACCCCAGCCGAGCAAGGCCACACTAAACTCACCTGCACGCGCCTTGCTGAAGTAAACCGACAAGGGCAAGGTTTCGACTTTGGTTTGTATACCTATACGGTTCAGGAATTGCGCGACGGTCTGTACCACTTGCGCATCATTGATGTAGCGATCATTCGGTCCGTGCAGCGTCAACGCGAAGCCATTTGGATAACCTGCTTCAGCCAATAACTTCTTCGCGCCTTCCGGATCGTAGGCTTCCACTTTTAATTTATCGTTATAGCCAAGCAAACCCGGTGCCACGATATTCGAAGCGGGAACCGCCAGCCCTTCCATCGTACGATCTACCAGCGCCTGGCGATTGATTGCCTTGGAGATGGCCTGGCGTACACGGACGTCACGTAAAGGATTGGCAGGCAATGGCTTGCCAGCCTTGTCGGTCACGTAGCGGCCGCTACGTTCGGACTGATCGATTTCCCAAAAGATGGTGCGCCATGAAATCTTTTGCTCCAGCTTGAACTTGGCGTTGCCTTTGAGCTTGCTCAGGTCTGCAGTCGGCACCCCTTCGATCGCATCAACATCGCCGGACAGCAACGCAGCCAGGCGTGGAGCGGAATTGGTAATGATGCGGAAGCTGACTTTATCCCAATCCGATTTGCCGCCCCAGTAACTATCGTTACGCGCTACTTCTATACGATCACCGCGTTTGAAGCTGACGAATTTATAGGGACCGGTACCTATCAGTGCTTTGCCGCTATTGAAATCTTCGGTGCTGGCTTTCTCTGCCGCTTTCTTCGACACGATGAAGATCGCACTTACATCCAGCGCCAGCGGACCATATGGTGTCGCCGTACTCAGGCGCACGGTATAAGGATCGACGATTTTCTTCGCGACGATTTGTTTGGTGTAAGCGGTGTATGGGCCCGGGCTATTGGTTAACTTGGCGGGACGATCCAGTGAAAAGACGACGTCTTCAGCGGTGAACTTGGAGCCATCATGGAACTTTACGTCGTGCCGCAGCTTGAATTCCCATGTGGTCGCATCGATGGCACGCCATGAGGTCGCCAGGCCCGGCACCAACTTACCGTTGGCATCCACATTCACCAGCGCATCAAATATGTGCGAGGAGAAGGCAACGTTAGGTGCGATGTTCAGATAGTGTGGATCCAGCGAAGATACATCGGCAGACAGGGCAATCTTCAGATCGGCAGCCCACAACGGTTGAATCGCCAGCGCGCCCAGCAAGGCGAGTGCGGATAAATGTTTTCGTTTGAAGCCGGGCATAGGATTCCTT